>NZ_JAHZCJ010000009.1:87950-174705 GCF_019422935.1 Desulfovibrio sp.
TTTGCCGACCCGAAAGCGAGGGCATTTCGAGAATAAGAGTAAACCGCAAGGGCGACAGCCCGCGTCACAGGGCCGCCGGGGCAGAGGGCGGCCCGAAATGTGCGAGCCGGTGTCGGCTTTGCCGACCCGAAAGCGAGGGCATTTCGAGAATAAGAGTAAACCGCAAGGGCGATAGCCCGCGTCACAGGGCCGCCGGGGTCTGCCCGTATCGCAAGGGGGGAATATTGTGCTTTGTAAAGAAAGAGAATAACATTACAGTGTTTGAGTATCTGTGTTTTCAGCAACAGCGCGGCTTGCCGCGCGCAAACGTGGTGCCGGTTCCATCGGCACAGCGCCGCTCCTCATGAAACAATATCCCCTCTGGGTCAGGGCGCTTCTGGCTTGCGGGCTTTCCCCGCAAAAAACCCTGCTTTGTCTTGCTGACCTTTTCACCATCCTCGGCACGGCCCTGGTGGTTTTTCTTGTGCGCGCCGCTTTTGGCGACGTGGATTCTTCACAGTATCGCGGGGCATTGCCCCTGCTGCTCATGGGGCCGGTGATGGCCGCCGGGCTTGGCCTTTATCAAAGCATAAGCCTTCCTCCGCACCGCGAACTCAAAGCCTTGTTCCAGCTCACAAGCCTCATGTACGGCATCATTCTGGCCGTGCTTTTCCTTTCAAAAGCAGGTGACACCTACTCCCGGATTGTCATTGCGGGCAGTTGGCTGGCTACAGTCTTTACCCTGCCGCTCATGCGCAGCTATTGCCGCCGCCTGTTTATGCGCCGCCGCTGGTGGGGCAGACCGCTGATAATTTTTGACAGCGGCAACGCCGGGCGTGACTTCTGGCGGTACCTCAAGCGCCGCCCCGAGCGCGGGCTGCGCCCGGTTGCCATATATTCTTTGCCCACCAACGAGGAGGCCGTGCGCAAGCTCTTTGCGGAAACGGCGCAGGCAAAGCCAAAGGCCATGGCCATGATTCTGCAAAAGGCGGATCAGGGGCAGAGCCTTGACTATGTTACCGAAGCCAGCCGTTATTTTGAGCGTATTCTTGTGGTGCCTTCGTTCAACGATGGTTTCCGCGCGCACTGGCTGACGCCGCGCGACCTTGGCACTGCCGTGGGCTTGCAGGTGAGGCAGAACCTGCGCGACAAGCGCCGCCTGCGGGTCAAAAGGTTTATGGATGTGCTGTTCTGCGCCCTTGGCGGCGTGGTGCTGCTGCCACTTGGCTTGTTGCTGGCTCTGGCGATTCGGCTGGACAGCAAAGGCCCCGTATTTTATCGCCAGCGGCGTATTGGCAACGGGGGCCGCGAAATACGGATTTTCAAGTTTCGCACCATGGTGGACAAAGCCGATATGGTGCTCAGGGAAGTGCTTGAGCACGATCCAGAATTGCGGGCGGAGTGGGAGAAAGACCACAAACTCAAGCATGATCCGCGCATAACCCGCGTGGGCCGCATTTTGCGCAAGGTCAGCCTTGATGAGCTGCCGCAACTGCTCAATGTGGTTATCGGCGATATGAGCCTTGTGGGGCCGCGCCCCATTGTGCAGAACGAAATTCAGAAGTACGGCCCGGTGTATGAGGAATACTGCATGGTGCGGCCCGGCATTACCGGGCTGTGGCAGATATCTGGCCGCAACAATACCACCTATGCCGAGCGCGTGGCCTTTGACCACTATTATATCAACAACTGGTCTGTCTGGATGGATCTGTGGATCCTGGCCAAAACGATTCCTGTGGTCATAACCGGGTATGGAGCATACTGATGGGAGAACGCGGCAACAGGCTTAACCGTTTACTTGATCGTTATGCGGGCATACCCCTGGCTGCATGCAGCGCCGTTGCGCGCCTGGGCAAAAAATCTGTGCCCGATGCCGCGCCGCAGCGTGTGGGTTTTATCTGTCTGGGGGCCATTGGCGATCTGCTGCTGCTTTCAGCGCTGATCTCAGCGCTGCGCGAACGGCTGCCCAACGTGCATGTTGCCCTGCTTGTGTCCCGCGCCAATGCCGCCACCGTCAGCCTGATCCCTGGTATTAACCAGTGTGCATCCTTTGCGGTGACGGATGTTTCCGCCATGATAGCATGGCTGCGGGCGCAACGCCTGGATGTGCTCATTGACAGCACGCAGTGGGCGCGGCTTGGGGCCGTATTGAGCAATCTTTCCAACGCCCGAATCACCGTGGGCTTTGATACGGAAGGGCAGCACCGCGCCTTTGGCTATGGCGCCAAGGTGCCCCACCGCAATGACAGGCATGAGGTGGAAAATTTCATGGAGCTGGGCCGCGCTCTGTACCCGGATCTTCAGGGTGCGCCGCGCCTGCTTTTGCCGCAGTCGCCTCCGGATGATCTACCCGCTGAACTTTGCGGCAGGCTGGAACCCTCAGGCGAAATAGGCGATGCCGTGCCGCAGAGGGTTTATCTGCACATGTGGCCTTCAGGCGCCAATGCCTGGCTCAAGGAGTGGCCCGCCGACAGTTGGGATGTTCTGGCCAGACTGCTGGGGAGCAAGGGTTTTGAGGTCTACCTGACCGGTGCGCCAGCCGATGCCCCGCGCAATGACGCTTTTTTGCGGGCGCATCCCCAATGCCCTGCGATTTCGCTTGCGGGCAGAACATCACTCGCAGGCCTTGCCTGGCTGTTCAGCCGCGCCACGGCTGTAGTCTCCGTAAACACGGGCACCATGCATCTGGCAGCACTTGCTGGCGCACCCACAGTGGGGCTGCACGGGCCGACCAATCCTTTGCGCTGGGGGCCGGTGGGGCGTCATGTGCGCGCACTTTTGCCGCACAAGGGGCCTTACGCCTACCTCAACCTGGGCTTTGAATATCCACGGCCTCACACCACCTGTCTTGATTCTTTGCCAGTGGAAGATGTGGTGGATGCCCTGCACAGCCTTTCGCTCTTTTAGGCAAATAGCAGTAAAAAATTCCGTCGTGCGGTCTGCTTGTGGGCAGATGGACTCGCGCCGGAGGGCAGAAATATGAAAGGGGAAGGGATTGATAATCCCTTCCCCTTGAACATTGCGGCCAGCTTTTGTGGGGCTAGCTCTTGGGCCTGTCGCCGATGGCGGCGGTAATCTGCGCTTCTGCGGCAAGCTTGCCGTCCACAAAGGCGCGGGCTTCCATTTTGCAGAGCTTGAGCTTCATGCGCAGGTTGCTGCATTCAAGGTCAAGCCTGTCGCCGGGAACCACCTGGCGGCGAAATTTTACGCCGTCAAGGCCGGTGAAGAGAAAGAGCTTGTCGTCCAGGCTGTCCATGCCAGAAACGGCCAGCAGACCGCCAGTCTGGGCCAGAGCTTCCAGAATGAGCACGCCGGGCATGATGGGGGCGCCGGGAAAATGCCCCTGAAAGAAAGGCTCGTTGAACGTAACATTTTTATAGGCCCGGATGTGCGAGCCTGCTACGCACTCCACAACCCTGTCCACCAGCAAAAAGGGGTAGCGGTGCGGCAGCAGGCGCAAAATGCGCTGTATGTCCATGCCCGTATTCTGGGGGGCGGTATCCTGCATGGGGCCTCCTGATGAGTTGTTCTTAGCCGCCCGTTGGCGGCATGAAAAAAAGGCCTCTCGCCCCATCTGGGTTGAGAGGCCTGAGAATTAACGGCCGAGGGCTTTATTTTTTGCCGCTCTTGTCGTTGGCTTTTTCTTTGTAGATCTTGTTCACTTCGGCCAGCACGTCCTGGGTCAGATCCATGGACTGGTCGGCGTACAGCACGCCACCGGCGGTGACGTCCACCACAAAGTTAAAGCCCTTGGCGCGGGCGACTTCATAGGTGGCGCTGAAAACCAGAGTAACCATATCCTGGCGAAGCTTCACTTCTTCCTGTTCAACCTTACGCAGGAAGTTGCGGGTCTTCTGATCCAGGTCCTGCTTGGAACGGATGAAGTCCAGCTTCTTTTCTTCGCTGGCCTTGGGGTTTTTCAGAGCATCGGCCTTTTTCTTCAGCGCTTCGCCCTGCTTTTCAAGTTCGTTACGTTCCGTGCCGAACTTGCTTTCCATTGTTGTTTTGGCGGCCTGGGCAGGGACGCTCTGCGTCGCCACGGTCTGCATGTCAACAACACCGATCTTGGCTGCGGGAACGGCGCCGCCGTCTGCAGCATAGACTTGCCCGGCAAGCAACAAGCCAACCGCAACAGCCGTCATCAAAACCTTGCGCATGAAAGTTCTCCTTCCCCAATGCTGATTTGTTATGTCGTCCTTGCGGAACTGGGATGACCCGCGCGCCGTAAGAGAAGATGCCACTGCTGTTTGCAACTGTTCAATACACTTGGCAAAACAGCTATAATTATCAGACGCGCCCAAAGGAACAGTCATTTGCTATGATACAGGCCGGGGACACGTAGTTGAAATTACTCGCCTCACATAGCACCAGCGCCTTCTTGCGTCAAGGAATTCTGGACAGTCCTGCGCTTAAGTAGTTTGTCCTTGTATGAAAGAATGCCTTCGGCTAGGCCTTCGGCCAGGGTCATGCGATATTTGGGCGTAAGAAGCCTTGCTGCTTCTTCCCTGTTGGTGCAGTAACCAATTTCCACAAGTACAGCGGGCATTTGCGCGCCAAGCAGAACAATAAATGGCGCAGATTTGATGCCATTATCCTTTGTATCATACTGCCGGCGCTTCAAACGGAACTGTGAAAGCCGCTGAATATCTTGCGCCAGATGGCGTGATTCGTCCACCCTTGCATTGAGCATGACATCGGCAAGCATTTTCTGCATGTCGCCGAGCCGATGGTCGCCGTCGGCATTTTCAAGCGTGGCAAGCCGCGCCGCCTCAGGATTACTGGCAATATCAAGGTAGTACGTTTCAAAGCCCTGCACCGAAGGATCGTCATTGGCGTTGACGTGGATGGAAACAAAGAGATCAGCCCCGGCGGCGTTGGCCATGGTGGTGCGTTCACGCAGCGAGATATGTTTGTCGGCAGTGCGGCTGTAAACAACCTCCAGACCATTGGCTTCTAGCAGTCGGCCCAGGGTCAGGGCCACATCAAGGGATATGGCGCGCTCCAGCACCCCGTTGTGATTGGTGCCGGGATCCCGCCCGCCGTGTCCGGCATCAATAAACACCGTGCGTACCGTCAGGCCGAGCTGGCGGGCCATATCGCGCACCAGGCGCGGCGAGGGCGGGTTTGCGGGCGGGGTACCGCTGGCATCGGCCACAGTTGCCGCGCTTTCCGTTGCAGGCTGCACTTCCGCAAATCCGGCTTTTGCGTTGCTGACAGGCGGCAACTGCGTGCTGCCGCCTGCTACACGCAGGATAATGCGGCAGGGGTTGGTTTCTGTGCGGGCATCAAAGCGTCGTGCATCCTGAAAATTGAACTGCAGCACGGTTTCGCCGCCCTTGCTGTCGCTGACGCTCATACCTTTGAAAAGGCTGCCCCGGATGTTCACACCCTTGCGAATATCCTTTTCCACAGAGGCATTTTCCAGAGCGACATGCAGGGATGCCTGCTCAGCCCTGTTTTTGCCTTTTGCGTTGCTTGTGTTCAACTTCGCCGTGTAACGGGCAGGGGCGCTCAGCTCAAGAACAATCTCCACGCTGTTTTTGCTCAGCGAATTCCATGAAAGAGACTGAACCACCGGGCGGGTAACCTGCGGCGCATTGCCAGCCTTGCTGGCAGTTGCTGCTGATGCGCCTGTGAGGCGGTTGCGCAGGGTTTGCGCCTCCGCCACCATATCGCCGCCGGAATAGAGGGCCATGATGGCGTCGAGCAGTTCCAGAGCTTCCGAGGTCTGGTTCAGGCGGTCGGCCTCAATGGATGCAGCGCGGAGCAGCGAGTCGTCAGCCAGAGCGCTTTTGGGAAATTCCTGCGCAAGCTTGAGATAGAGGTCGCGCGCCTGGCGGTATTCATCTGCAATGTGCGAGCAGTCTGAAAGGGCCTCCTGACTTGCGGCAGCGCGGAACAGCGCGCCGGGAGAAATGGCCCAGTCTTTACGGCTGGTATAGATGCGCAAAAATTCGGTGGTCAGTTCTTCCCAAGGCTGACGCCAGCACGAGCGAACCTTGTCGGCGCGCAAGGCATCCATTTTCGCCTTGGCTTCGCGATAACGGGGCAAAAGCTCCGCTTGCGGCAAGGGCTGCAAAGCCGAAGCCTTGGCAAGCTGAGTAGCTGCCGCATCAGCGTTGCCCGTAGCGGGGGTGCCAGCTGCGTTGGCCGAAGGGGCAGCAGAACCCTTTGGAGCAGCTTCGTCCTTGGGTTCCTTGCCATCGGTGCTGGAAACCTGACGCGCCTCTGGGGCAGTGCGCCCGTTGGCAGCGGCCTGAAGCGTCTTTTCCAGAGCCTGGGCCTCCTGAATCATATCACCCTTGGGATACTGGGCCTTGATGCGCTCAAGCAGGGCCAGTGCGCCCTTGTCGTCTTTAAGCCATGCGGCGCGCAGTTTGGCCGCCCGAAAAAGGGCGTCATCGGCAAGCCGGCTGTCGGCATGGCGCTGGGCGACAGCTTCATAACACTCGATGGCTTTGCGGGCGTCAGCTTTGGCGAACGAGCGGCGGGCCAGCTCCTCCAGGCTTTCCGCAGCGCGGAACAGGGCCGCAGGGCGGTTGGGCCAGCCAGGATCAGCATCATAGATGGCGCGGAACTCAGCTGCCAGATTTTCCCACGGTTCACGCTGACCCGAACGCTTTTCGTCCTGCCGCAGGGTTTCAATATTTGCTTTGGCAAGATCGTAGCGCTTGCCAGTTGGCGGCAAGGAAGTATAGCCGGAGTCGTAAAAGCAGACGACCATCAGGCACAGGGCAACCAGAAAGGCCAGAGGCGGAACAAGTCTGCGCATCTGGTTGTTGCCAGTTGGTTCGGAAGCCTTGGGCTGGGCTTTTTTTCCGGCCACGGTTTTTCCTTTTGCCATGATGGTGTCGGTAATTTGACTCTTAAAGTTTTGCCTGCGTTATTGTTAGCATATTGTATGCCAGCGGCGCAAAGAAGGCAAAATTCACTTTTTGCTGGCTGAGAAGTGTTGGCGTGGATTCGGTAAAAAAACAGCGCGCCGGATACACAGAAAACTGTGCCTCCGGCGCGCCGAATCTTTGCCGCAACAGCGGCAGAAGTGAGGGCTAGAAGAACTGGCCCATGCTGAATTCTATGCGACCGGATTCACGTTCCTTGTCATAGTCCTGAACCAGCGGGATGCCGTAGGCGATACGCAGATCGCCCATGGGTGAACGCCAGCGCAGTTCAAGGCCCGTGGAGCAGACGATGTACTTGTTGAGGTCGTTGCCCATGGTCTTGCTGTCGATGTTGTAACCAGTATCGAAAAAGGGAACCAGAGCAAGGCCCAGCTCCTTCTGGAAGGTCCAGATGTATTCAAAGTTGGCAACACCCATGCGGTCGCCGCCGATCTGGTCGCCGTTGTACTTGTAGTCGCGGGGCGAAAGGTCGGAGAAGGAGTAACCGCGAATGGTATCCATGCCGCCAACCCAGAAGCGTTCAAACACCGGGACGTTGGAATTGGTATTCTGGTACACGCCGCCCAACCGGCCACGGACGTGGATGGTGTTCTGCGGGTTGAAGGACCAGAAGCCCTGCCAGTCGGCCACAGTCTTGATAAAGTTGTCTGTGCCGCCGAGGCCGCCGCCGCCGTATTCAGCCCACAGGCGGGCAATGGTACCCTTGGTGGGACGTTCCTTGGAATCCGTAGTGTCGCGCAGGATGCGGCCAGAAATGGCGCTTGTCCAGTTGGTGCCCTTGTAGTCGCGAATGTACGGAGAGGCGTTGTCGTCCACATCGTAAAGGACGTAGCGTTCCAGCCGATAACCGCCGCCTACGCTGGTGTATTCACCAATGGGGTACGAGAGGCGAATGGTGTCGCCGATGGTGTCCTTGGTAAAGTTGTCCCAGTAATCGTGCGTGTAGTACAGGTCGTTGCCGACGGAGAGATCGGTATCGTACAGGCGGGGGTTGGTGAAGGACAGTACGCCCGACGTCCGGCGCCAGGAGAAGAAGCCCTGCAACTGCAACCAGTAGCCGCGGCCAAAGAGGTTGCGCTCCATGATGGAGGCTGTGACGCCCACGCTGTAGTAGCTGGAGTAGCCCACGCCGCCCATGATGGCGCCGGTATTGCTTTCCTTGACCTTGACCTTGAGGTCAACTTCGTCTTCGTTTTCCGTGGGAATCAGTTCCATATCCACGGCAGAGAAGAAGTGCAGACGGTTCAGGCGCTCGTTGGAGCGACGCAGCTTGGCGCCTTCGTACATGTCGCCGTCACCCAGGCGCATTTCGCGCAGAATGACGTTGTCGCGGGTTTTGGTATTGCCCTCGACAGACAGACGGCGGATGAAGACCTTCTGTTTTTTGTTGATCACATAGCCCACGTCCACCTGGTCGCTGCCGTCATCGGCCTTGACGACCTTGGTGTCCACTTCGGCGAAAGCATAGCCGTAATCGGAATAGTAGTCGGTCAGGCGCTTGGAGTCTTCCTGCATGACCGTGAGGGAGAAGTACTTGTCGGACTTTTTCCAGTCGTCCATCTGCACGACTTCAAGCATCTTGTCTTCGCTGTCGATAACATCGCCCGCAAAGACCACGTCGCGCACGGTGTAGCGGGGGCCTTCGTGCACGTTGAATGTGATGTAGATGCCGTCATCGCGGTACTCAACGGTGGGTGCAGCCACCTGAATGTCCACGTAACCTTCGTTAAGGCCAAAGGCGGCAATGGCGTTGGTGTCGCGCTCCAGGTATTCGTCCTTGAGCACGCCGGTACCCGTCAGCCACGAGAAAATGCCGCGCGTCTTCAGGGCCATGTATTTATCAAGATCGCCGCGATTGAGCTTGTTAAGACCTTCAATCTTGACGTCCCTGATATAAAGCTTGTTGCCTTCGGTAACGCTGATCACCAGCACCGCGCCGCGGCCACCCTGACGGTCTTCAAGACGGTAGGTGACCTTGGCAAGGTAAAAGCCTTCCTTGTGGTACAGTTCGCTGATTTTCTGGAGGTCGTCCGAAAGCACCTGTTCGTTCAGAACACTGCCGCTCTTGGTGCCCATGGCCGCAAGCACGTCGTCCTTGCTGACCTTGTCCGAACCGTCAACAACGATGTTGTCGATGCGTGGCTTTTCAACCACGGTGAACACAAGCACGTTGCCTTCAAGCGTGGCCTGCACATCGCTGAAGTAGCCCATATCCCATATGCGCTTCACTTCTTCGTTGATGGCCGTGGCGTCCGGGCTGTCGCCCTTGCGGATGGTGAGGCGCATGAGCACGGTATCGGGGTCAAGCACCTTCATGCCGCGTACCTGCACATCGGCAATACCGCCGTGGGCAGAGGTGGGGGCGTTCATGGGAACAAGGGTCGCCGGGGCATCGCTCTTTTTGGGCGCGGCCTCGGCGGCGGTGGCGGGATTGGCAATTTCTGCCGCGCGTTTGGCCAGCACAGCGGCGCATTCGTTCAGCGAGGTCAGCGAGTTGCGCTCAAAACCGGCGGGGACGGCTTCGCCCTCATAGACAGGCACAATGCGCGTGTCCATGGAAAAACCCTGGCCAAGCTGATTGAACTTGCCGTAAATGACCATGCGCGCTCCGGCCTTGCGGCCAAGTTCGCGCGCGGTGGCAAGGTCAATGGATTCACCGCTGTTGCGCTGTAAAACGCGGGCGGTTTCCATGGGAACAGTGCGCATGCCGTTCTGCTTGAGCTGATCGGCAATCGCCTGCGGCACATCCTGCGAGGCGTTGGGCATTTCCGGCCCGGCGTTTACCTGAAAGGGCAGAACAAGCACAAGGGCCCCTTCTGCCGCTACGGCTCCACCTGGAAGCGCCAGGGTGGCGCAGGCCAGCACGGCAAGGCACAGGGCTTTGCACAGTACATTATTCAAAAGTCTTTTCATACAAGGTCCCCGCTTTCAGTTCCAGGGTTCTGCCCATGCCTGCGGCCAGCTCTCGGTTGTGCGTTACAACAACGAGGGTCATGCCCAATTCACGGTTGAGTTCGTTCATGAGAGCGCCCACCTGCGCTCCCGTAACTTCGTCCAGATTGCCGGTGGGCTCGTCAGCCAACAGAACGCGCGGTCGCATAAAAACCGCGCGTGCAATGGCCACCCGCTGGCGTTCGCCGCCCGAGAGAGTGGCGATCTTGCTTTCCATACGCGCCGATAGCCCCACGCGGTCAAGCATTTCACGCGCACGGCTCATTACGGCGCTTTGTTTAGCACCGCCAATAATTGCCGGCATTGCCACATTTTCAAGGGCTGAAAATTCCGGCAGTAGATGATGAAATTGAAAAACGAAGCCCAGAATCTTGTTGCGAAAGGCAGCCTTCTGGTCAGCGCTCATGAGCGCCATGTTGCGCCCTTCAAAACATATCTCGCCCGTACTTGGAGTATCAAGTGCACCCATAAGATGCAAGAGGGTACTCTTCCCGGAACCGGACTGTCCCACTATGGCGAGCATCTCGCCTTCTTCCACAACCAGGTTAATATCCTTGATAATCTCGGTCTCTTCACCGGGTGTGGCAAATTTTTTGCCCACATTTGAAAAAGTATAGAGTGCTGACATGGCTATTCGTAGCGCAGGGCTTCTGCCGGTTGCAGGCGTGATGCCTGCCGTGCCGGGTAAAGGGTGGCCAGAAAACACAGCAGCATGGCGCTTGCGCCAATGATGAGCACATCGGAAAGGGTGATGATGATGGGCAGGTGATCGAGGGTATAAACGTTTTCAGGCAGTTTGATGAACTGATAGCGCTTGAGCAGCCAGCCGAGTGAAAGGCCAAACGCATAGCCAAGCAATGTGCCGATAACCCCGATAATTGTGCCCTGAAACATGAAAATACGCCGTATCATGCTGCTTGTGGCGCCCATGGACATCATAATGGCGATGTCCCGCGTTTTTTCCATAACCAGCATGACCAGTGTTGTTACAATAGAGAAAGAACCGATGAGCACCACCATGGCCAGCAGAATGAACATGCCGATTTTTTCCAGCTTGAGCGCTGCAAAAAGATTGGCGTTCATTTCCATCCACGAGCGCACGTAGAAGGGTGAGCCAAGCTCGGTTGAAACTTCGGCTGCGGTCTTGTCCGCCTTATAAACGTCGGCCACGGTCAGTTCCACGCCCGAAAGATAATTTTCCGGCAGGCCCAGCACATCGCGCGCGGCGTTGAGCGTAACAAAACCCAGCGAGGAGTCGTATTCAAACATGCCAGTCTTGAAAATGCCTACCACTTCAAAGGGGCGCACACGCGGGGCGTAGCCCGAGGTGGTTTTTTGCCCTGAGGGCGAAAGCAGATTCACGCGGCTGCCCATGCCAAGCCCAAGACGCTTGGCCAGCTCCTCGCCAATAATAAGCCCTGGTGCGCCTTCGCGTTCAAGATCGGCGGCAGAACCCACGCGCATCTGGCGCAGCATGGAAAGCACCGCAGGGGCCGACTTCGGGTCAATGCCCCGCAAGACCACGCCTTTGACGCCGCCGCCAGCGGAAAGCATGACTTCCGTGTAAATAAAGGGGGTTGCCCCGGTCACACCCTTGACGGAACGCACCCGATCCAGAAGGTCGGTGCGGTTCTCAAAGGCCGAGGGGATGTAGGACATGACAATGGCGTGGGCATTGGCCCCGAGGATTTTGTCGCGCATGTCGGTGGTGAGGCCGTTGTACACGCCAAGCACCACCACCAGCGCACCAACGCCGATAGCCACGCCCAGAATGGACATGATCGATATGATGTAGATGAATGTCTGCTTTCGCCTCGAAAAGAGGTAGCGCAGGGCAACGAATAGTTCAAATGACATTTGCGGCATATTGTCCCACCTTGCCCGGATATTCAAGAGTTATTTTAGACCTGGGACATTGCGTTGCCGCAAGGCAAGCACGCCGGTGATTGCTGCTGGCAGGCAGGGCGCGATTGTTTGTATCTGGAGTACAACTTCCCGCAGTGGTGCACTGTCAAGGGCCGGTACCCGGCGCAGCCCCTCGGAGGAGAGAAGGTGCCAGACTGGCGCGTATGCGGCGTTGCAGCTGGAACACAGATGGTCCCGTTGTACCATTCTGCCTGTTGCCAGTTCTTTTCAGTCTGGTGTTGATTTTGAAAATATCCCCATTAGCAGGATAACTACCAGGCAAAAGCCCCCGGCTGGCAAACCAGACCGGGGGCCTCTTTTTATCTTGTCCTCAGGGGCAAGGCTAATCATCCACAAGTTTTATTGTTCCGGTTTTTAGCCCCGTTTCATAGCCTCAATAAGTTCGCTCAGCCTGCGCGCCTGCTGGGCAAGGTCGGCCACGGCCTTTGTGGCCTGCCCCATTGCCTGCGAAGTCTGGCCGGACATGGCGTTGACCTGCACGATGGACTGGTTGATTTCTTCGCTGGCAGCGGATTGCTCCTCGCTTGCGGTGGCAATTGCGCTTACCTGATCGGCAGTGGCTTCCACATTGCTCACGATATCCCGCAGGGCGGCGCCCGACTGGTTGGCAAATTCGGTGGCCGTATTTACTTCCGCCAGGGCCTTGTCCATTGCGGCCACACTCTGCGAAGCGCTCTGCTGGATGGCAGATATAGCATTGCCCACGTCGTTGGTGGAGGACATGGTTTTTTCCGCCAGTTTGCGCACTTCATCGGCCACCACCGCAAACCCGCGCCCGGCGTCGCCAGCGCGTGCGGCCTCAATGGCGGCATTGAGCGCCAACAGGTTGGTCTGGTCGGCGATATCCGAGATCACGTTCATGATCTGGGTAATGGCCTGGGCATGCTGGTTCAGCTTGGTCATGTCGTCCTTGAGCGCCAGCGAAACCTTTTGCACCTGACCGATGCTCTGCAAGGCGCTTTCCACAATATGTGCGCCGCTTTCAGCATTGGTGCGCGTTTCGGCAGACACTGCCGAGGCCGAGGATGCGTTGCGGGCCACTTCCTGTACTGTCACGTTCATCTGATTCATGGCAGTTGCGGCCTCGCTGAGGCGCTGGGCCGACTGCGCGGCTATTTGGTCCGACTGCTCAATCTGCCCGGAAAGCTGGCTTGAGGCAGTGGAAATGATGGCGACCACTTCTTCCAGTTGCCCCGCAGCAGCGAGCATGCCTTCCCGCTTGGCATTTTCTGCCCTTTGGGCGGCTTCTTCCGCGCGTGCGGTGGCAAGCCTGGCTTCTTCTGTTGCCTGCTGGGCGTCTCTGGCTTTTTGCTCGCTTTCTTGCAGCAGATTCTTGATGTTGCCGACCATGTGTTCCATACCCGATGCCAGCGTGCTGAATTCATCACGGCGTTTTTCTGCGGCAAAGAGCATGGCTTTTTCTGCGGGGGTTGTTTCAAGGCGACCCTCGGCAACGGATTCCGCAATGCCGGAAATTCCCCTAAGCAGTCGTGCGATGGCGCGCGCCGCAAAGAAGATGATCAGCCCGACCACAAGGGCGCTTGCAAAAGTCAGCATCATGGAGTTGCCCAGCATTATCCGCATGGGTGTGTAGATTTCGTCTCTGTCCACTTCCAGGCAAAGAACCCAGCCGACTTCCGGCATGGCCCGATAAAAGACAGACTTGTTGCTGCCGTCTTCACCAGTAAATCTCACCAGGCCCTCAGGGTTTTTCAGCATCTCCGCAACATGGGGTTTTTTGCTGTCATCCCGCCCAAATGCCTTGGGGTCGCGGTTCAGCATCATCATGCCCTTGGTGTCATAGGCATAGATGCCGCCCTTGGTGCCGAAATCTATCTGGCTTGTGGTGGTACGGGCAAGATTTTCGTTATCAACGCCTGCCCATACGAGGCCTTCGGGCTTGCCATCACGCATGATGGGCGTGCCTATGATGGTTGCAACCTTACCTGTGGTTTTGCTGATCACGCCAGTGATGGTCTTCTGGCCTTGCATGGCACGCTGGTAGTATGAGCGGTCAGTAAAACTTACCCCCACGGATTTGCTGGGGTGTTTTTCGCCTGCCAGGTGATGGGCAATGGCAATGCCGTCCCTTCCGGCAACACCGCAAAATTCAAAGTTGGAATTGAGCGTCACAAAGGTATTGAGTGCGGCATCCGCATCGTTGAACAGTGTGCGCGTCATGACTTCAGGCATTTTATCATTGACGGCATCAAGATATAAAATAACCCGATTATCGGCGGCAACCATGGCGAGCGACTCTTCCATCACTTTCAGCATGGCGTGCAGGCCGATGCTTTGGCAGCGCAACAGCGCCCGTGCATCGTTGATGATCTGTTCGCGCAAGTTGCTTTCAGAAATTTTATAGCTCACACCAGCAACCAGCAGTAGTCCTGCAATTGCCGGAATAAGAATGGACAGGAGCATCTTGCTCAGCAGCCCCATTTTCATAAGAACCTCCTTGCCCAAGCCAATGCGATAAATGTATACGCCATGCGCGAAAACATGCCCTATGAGCTTGGATTACATTTTTATGAGTATAACTATCGACCATCGGCGACAATAGTATATGCCTTTGATTCAAAAATGTTTTTTGACAGGCTATTTTTTATAGCAGACTGAATTTGTATCCGGATAAATCTGCGGGATAACAGAAAAGCGCCGCCAATAAGGCGGCGCTTGAGAGAGCGGGGGTATCAATACTTTAAAAAACGGTCAGATAAAGTGCCAGTCAGCCGTTTTACACTTCCGGGCGCAGCAAGGGGAAGAGAATAACTTCGCGGATTGAGGCGCAGTCGGTGAGCAGCATCACGAGGCGGTCAATGCCCACGCCCTGGCCCGCAGCCGGGGGCATGCCGTATTCCAGGGCGCGCAGGTAGTCCTGATCCATGCTATGGGCTTCGTCATCTCCCGCTTCGCGTTCACGCACCTGATCTTCAAAGCGCAGGCGCTGATCCACAGGATCATTGAGTTCGGAAAATGCGTTGGAAAGCTCGCGTCCGGTGATGAACAGCTCAAAGCGGTCCGTCAGTTCCGGATGCTCGTCATTGCGGCGTGAAAGCGGCGAGATTTCCGTGGGGTAATGATAGATGAAGTGGGGCTGGATGAGCTTCCCTTCCACATCAAGATCAAAAAGTTTGGCATGCAGCTTTTGCAGACTTTCACTGTCGGCTGCCTTTTCACCGCGTGAACGGATGTAGGCCTTGACCTTGCCGTAATCGTTGTAGAATTCCGGCGAATGCCCGCCGACCTGGGTGAGCGAATCGTAGAAGCTGAGGCGTATCCACTTGCCGGGCGTGAGGTCGATCATTTCGCCCTGATAGGGCACCACGGTGGTGCCGCAGGCAGTCATGGCAAGATGGGCAAAAAGCTGTTCCGTAAAGTCCATGAGGTCTTCAAACGTGGCATAGGCCCAGTAGAATTCGCACATGGTGAATTCCGGGTTGTGGCGCGTGTCTATGCCTTCGTTGCGGAAGTTGCGGTTCAGCTCAAAGACTTTTTCAAATCCGCCCACCAGCAGCCGCTTGAGGTAGAGTTCTGGCGCAATGCGCAAAAACAGGGGCAGATCAAGGGCATTGTGGTGCGTTTTGAAAGGCTTGGCCGCAGCGCCGCCAGCCAGCGGCTGCATCATGGGAGTTTCCACTTCCATAAAGCCGTGGTCTTCCATAAAGCGGCGGAACTCGCGCACAATCAGGCTGCGCTTGAAGAAAATTTCGCGCGCGCGCGGCGTGACGATAAGGTCAACGTAGCGCTGGCGGTAGCGCGTTTCCATGTCGGTGAGGCCGTGATACTTTTCCGGCAGGGGACGCATGGAGCGCGTGATGAGCTTGATCTTGCGGCAGGCAATGGTAAGTTCGCCCGTCTTGGTGCGGAACAGGTGGCCGGAAACGCCCACGATGTCGCCCACGTCGAGCTTCTTGACCACTGTGTAGTTCTCTTCATCCATGTGTTCGCGCGAGGCGTAACACTGGATGCGGCCACTCTGGTCCATAATATGGAAGAATGCCACCTTGCCGAACGAGCGCAGGGAAACTATGCGGCCCGCAATGGCAAACACGTCTTCCTGACTGTCCAGGGATTCGCCTTCAAGAGCGCCGAATTTGTCCAGCACCCAGGCAACGTCGTGTTCCTTGCGGAAGTCGTTGGGGAAAAGCGGTACGCCCGCATCCAAAAGGTCGCACGATTTGACAACTCTGTTTTTGACAACTTCGTTGAGGCCTTCGCGCGCGGCGAAACTTTCCAGCATGGGCATAAAATATCCCGCATGCTGCGACTTGGTACCCAGCTTGATAGCCGGCTTGCTGTTCTTCTTTTCCCGAGTATCCACGTAACGACTCCTGAGTGGCCCATACCTGAAAGGAGCGTTACGGTATGCCATTCACGCTTGGGCGTCAAGATTGTGAGGAATGTGTCTGCAACTTACTGTAAAATAATGCTTTGTTGGATACTTCTGCTGTTGATGCGACTCTGGCGCAGCAGGAAACATCAATGCAGGCAGCGGCTTATATCCGCGCCAGTCGGGGATTTGCGCCCCCTTGAAGTTTTGACCTGTTTACGTATATAAAGCCCTTTTACACGATACAACCGCCGTCAGGATCAAGCTGGCGGCTTTTTCAAGGAAAGCGTCATGCAAAAATTTACAGCCTCCTTTCTGGGGCGCGACTGCCCCGGCGTGGTGGCCACTGTCAGCCGCATTCTCGAAGACAGCGGCTGCAACATCGAAGAAGTGACCCAGACCATCCTCTCCGGCGAGTTTGCTGCTATCTTTGTTGTTGCAGCGCCGGAAGAAAACGCGGAAACCCTGCGCGCCAAGCTGAGCGCCGGGCTGGAATCCGCCAAGGTTGATCTTTCCGTCCTCGTGCGGCCCGCCATCAAGGGGCAGTGGGGCACAGACCTGCACTGCGAACCCTTTGTGGTCACTGCAGACGGGCCGGACAAGCCAGGTCTTATCGCCGCCATGAGCCGCGTGTTTGCCCAGCACGGCGTGAACATTGAGAGCCTCAAGGCCATTCTGGGCGAAGGCGGCAACAACCATGCGCTTTTTGTGTTTGAGGTCATGGTGCCTGACAGTGTTGACATGGGCCGCCTGCGCCGCGAGCTTGACTGCGAAGGGCAAAAGCGCGACCTGCGCGTCAGCGCCCAGCACAGGGATATTTTTGAGGCTGTGCATCGGGTGAATTCTTTTTAGGCCTCACGTTGCCGAGGCGCATGCACCACCGGTCTGCGCCTGAAACAGGGCACGACCCGGTTTCAGAAACGATGCACATTCCCCTGAGCGCCCGGTTTTGCGCGTCAGGGCAAAACCGCCTTCCGGGTGGGGCCGCCATATGGCAGGCCGACAGCCCGAACATACAGGAAGACCTCCATGCTTTCAGAACGCGAAGTTATAAGCACCCTGAACATGCTCCGCAACGAGCATCTTGACGTGCGCACAGTCACCCTTGGCGTGAGCCTGTTTGACTGCGTCAGTCATGACCTTGACCTTTTTACCGCCAACGTTAAGGCCAAGCTGCGCCGCTACGCCTCGCAGCTCGTGAGCGTGTGCAACGAAGTGGGCGACAAATACGGCATCCCCGTGGTGAACAAACGCATCAGCGTGAGCCCCATTGCCGTGGTGGGCGCGCCCTTTGGCCCTGACGGCATGGTGCGCGTGTGCAAGGCCCTTGACGAGGCGGCCAAGGAAGCTGGCGTTGATTTTTTGGGCGGTTTTTCTGCCCTGGTGGAAAAGGGCTTTGCCAAGGGCGACCGCGCCCTGATTGAGGCGCTGCCCCAGGCACTGGCCGAAACCGACCGCATCTGCTCATCCATCAACGTGGCTTCGTCGCGCAGTGGCATCAATATGGATGCTGTGGCCCTCATGGGTCAACAGATCCTCAAGGTGGCCGAAGCCACCGCCGAACGCGGCGGCATCGGCTGCGCCAAGCTGGTGGTTTTTGCCAACATTCCTCAGGATGTTCCCTTCATGGCTGGCGCTTACCTTGGCGTGGGCGAGCCTGACGTTGTCATCAACGTGGGTGTTTCCGGCCCCGGCGTGGTCAAAAAAGCCCTGGATCGCGCCCGCGAAGCCGGGCACAACGGCAAGGGCGGCCGTCTTACCCTGCTGGACATGGCCGAAGTCATCAAGCGCACGGCCTACAAGGTGACGCGCGTGGGCGAAATGATCGGTACCGAAGTGGCCACCCGTCTGGGCCTGCCCTTTGGCGTGGCCGACCTTTCCCTGGCTCCCACGCCTGCGGTGGGCGACTCAGTGGGCGAAATTTTCCAGAGCATGGGCCTTTCGAGCATTGGCGCGCCCGGCACCACTGCCGTGCTGGCCATGCTCAACGATGCGGTGAAAAAGGGCGGCGCGTTCGCCTCTTCGTCCGTGGGCGGTCTGTCCGGCGCGTTTATCCCCGTGTCGGAAGATTCCAGCATCGAGGCTGCGGCCACCTCCGGCCTGCTCAGCCTTGAAAAGCTGGAAGCCATGACCAGTGTGTGCTCTGTGGGGCTGGACATGATCGCCATCCCCGGCGACACGGCCGCATCGACCATTTCCGGCATCATTGCTGATGAAATGGCCATTGGCGTCATCAACACCAAGACCACGGCTGTGCGCCTTATTCCCGTGCCCGGCAAGGGCGTTGGCGAAGAAGTGTCTTTTGGCGGCCTGCTCGGCAAGGCGGCCATTATTCCCGTGCCCAAGGGCGACGCCACAGACTTTATCGGCCTTGGCGGTCGCATTCCTGCGCCTATTCACAGCCTCAAAAACTAGGCTGGTTAAGCTTTATCTGCTTTACAAGCTGATATAATCTCTTCACGGCGCGGCATCCTTGTGATTCCGCGCCGTTTTTTATGGTCGCCTGCCGCCACAGTTTCTTCAGAAATTTTTGCATTTGCGCCAGGAGGCGGGCATACTGTACTATCAGACACCGCAACCTTTGCGCAGGACTAAAATAATGCCCCAGTATTTTATCTACGGCCAAAAAGAAATCGACTTTCTCTCCCGCAAAGACAAACGTCTGGCCGTTGCCATTGAATGCATAGGCCCCATACAGCGCGAGGTACGCCCCGACCTGTTTGACGCGCTCATGCACTCCATCGTCGGGCAGCAGATCGCCACCAAGGCGCAGCAGACCGTGTGGGCGCGGCTTGTGCTTGCCCTTGGCAAAGTGACGCCTGAAACCATTGACGGCGCAGAGACTGCCACGTTGCAGGGAGTGGGGCTTTCCTTCCGCAAGGTTGCGTATATGAAGGCAGCCGCGCGCAAGGTACTGCTGGGAGAGCTGGATGTGGAGGCCCTGAGGCTTATGGACGATGCCAGCCTCTGCGCCACCCTGTGTGCGCTGGACGGGGTTGGCGTGTGGACAGCGGAAATGCTCATGCTGTTTTCACTCCAGCGGCCTGATGTTCTCAGTTTTGGCGACCTAGCCATCCTGCGGGGCTTGCGCATGCTCTATCGGCACCGGGAAGTCAGCCGCGACCGCTTTGAAATCTATCGCCGGCGCTACAGTCCTTATGGTTCGGCGGCAAGCCTGTATCTGTGGGCCATAGCGGGCGGGGCTTTGCCTGATCTTTCCGATCCGGTGGCTTCAAGGCGCTGATAAGGCTGATCCCATTATCCAGCCAGTAGGCCCCCACCCCAATTCAGTGTTGCTCTGCCGTGCTGCGCTTATCGCAAGTAGTTGCTGTTATCTAGTATTAGATATTCACGCCTTCCTCGTCCTAATGAGATTGATAGCTACCAGTGCGAAATGGCAGCGTAAAAATCCCTATCACGCTCGTAGAGATTTCTTGTGAAAATAAGTATAATTGATATATTGAAAGTCACGTTTTGTCCGATAAGTACAGTGGAAAAGACCTGTCTTACAGGATTTCAGGGGTAGTTTAATTTTTCACATGGTAATTAGCCTTTCGGTCATTCAGTGCGTAGACGCAACGCAAAAGGGGTAGTGATGAAACTCGGATTACTTGCGAAAATGGGAATTTCCATCCTCACTCCGGCAATAGTGGGGCTGATGCTTGTGGCAGGGGTTTGCTACAAAATGTCAGAAGAAATCCTGCGAGAGCAGATTGCCACAGATATGAATGCCCTGCTTGAGTGCCAGAGCATAGGGCTTGACGCGGTGTTTTCCGGGATAGAACAGGGCCTGCAAACCATGACCGAGAACCAGCGCATCAAGGATCAGGTGGAAGCCTACTCCCGCAACAAATCGGATGCTTTTGAGGGGTCCCTGTTTACGCGGGCAGACCAGGCTCTTGATTCTTTTGTGACCAATAACGATATGGTTTCTTCCGCCGCAATCATTGCCATGGACGGCACCGTGCTTGGGTACCGCGTTGATAAGCAGCAGGGGAAGAACAAGTTCGTCGGCGCCAATTTTTCTGACAGGGAATACTTTGTAAAGAGCAAGAATGGCCAGACCAGTGTCAGTGGCATGGTAGATGCCACCACTGGCGAGGTTTACACCGTGCTTGCCATGCCGCTCAAACTGGACGGCAAAAACATGGCCGTGCTGGCAGCGGCAATCGATAATAAAATTCTGGGCAAAAATACCACTGATAAAATCAAGATCGGCCAGAAGGGCATGGTCTATGCCTACGACCTTCAGGGGCGTATGGTTCTGAACCCGGATGGAGCTGTTCTTGGGCGCAATGACAGCAAGGTGCCCCATGTGGCGGCCCTGTTGCAGCAGAAGGAAGGGCGTACCCGCTTTGACAATGGCAAGGATGAAAAGGGGTTGTACTATAAGCCGCTGCCGCACGAAGGCTGGATTTTGTGCGTGGAATTTGACCGTGGAGAAATCTTCAAACCCATCAGCGACCTGCTGACCAACGCCAGCCTGCTTACTCTGGCCTGTGCGCTGATAGTCGGAACCATGATCTTTTTCTCGGCCCGGGGCATTGTGCGTATGCTGGGCGGTATTTCAGGCGTGGCCGAAGCCGTTGCCGGTGGTCGTCTTGAAACCAACGACAAAGAACGCGCTCTTTTTGATGCCGCTGAAAAGCGCGGTGACGAATTCAGCACGCTTGCGGCGGGCATGCGGCGCATGGTGCAAAGCATCAGGCACCTTTTGAACGAAAGTGAACATAAAACCCAGGCCGCGCAGCACGCTACGGAAGAGGCGGAAAAAGCCACAGCCAGAGCCGAAGAAGCTGCGCGTCAGGCCGAGAGCGCCAAGCGCGAGGGCATGCTGACGGCAGCAGGGCAACTGGAAGAAGTGGTGAGCGTTATTTCCGCCGCTTCCACAGAACTTTCCGCACAGATCGAGCAGTCGGACAGGAGCGCCGTGGAATCCGCACAGCGTCTGGCCGAGGCCGCCACTGCCATGAATGAAATGAACGCCACCGTGCAGGAAGTTGCCCGTAATGCTTCCGCGGCTTCGGCTGTGTCTGCGGAAACGCGGGCCAATGCCGAAAGCGGTGCGAATATTGTGGAAAACGCCTTGCAGAGCATAGGGCAGGTGCACAAGGTTTCGCTGGCGCTCAAGGGCGACATGACCACGTTGAACCAGCATGCCCAGGCAATCACCCAGATTATGAACGTGATCTCGGACATCGCCGACCAGACCAACCTGCTGGCGCTCAATGCCGCCATTGAGGCCGCCCGCGCGGGCGAAGCCGGGCGCGGTTTTGCAGTAGTGGCCGATGAAGTGCGCAAACTTGCGGAAAAAACCATGGCTTCCACCAATGACGTGGGCAATGCCATTTCTGCCATCCAGGGCAGCGCAGGGCAGAGTGTTGCCGCCATGGACAAGGCGCTGGCAGAGGTGGAAAAGGCCACCGAGCTTGCAAAGCAGTCCGGCGAAGCCTTGCAGGGGATTGTGACCAAGGTCGAGGAATCGGCAGATCAGGTGAGCGCCATTGCCACGGCCAGCGAACAGCAGTCCGCAACCAGCGACGAGATCAACCAGTCCATTGTCAGTGTCAACGAAATGTCCAGCCAGACGGCGCAGGCCATGGGCGAAGCTTCCCGGGCCGTGAGCGAGCTTGCCCGCCAGGCCGAGCGCATGAGTGAACTTATCAGCGAGATGAAGCGCGGCTAGCTCTGCATAGAGTCAATGGCAAACAGCCCCGGAATGCGATACTCTGGGGCTGTTTGCGTTGAACTGTAGAGCAGTTGTTTTACTAGTGCATGCTCGGAGCCAGAAAATACTGCCATACAAGGGTCAGCAGCAAGAGGCTGAGCGAAATGGTCAAAAAACGGCGCACAGCCGCAGGCCCCACGCGAATAGCCAAGCGGCTTCCCATCCAGTTGCCGAGGCAGCAGGCCGCGGCCATTGGCAGGGCCAGGCTCCACACCACCACGCCGTTGACGATGAAAACCACGGCTCCGGCAAAGTTTGAGGCAAGGTTGAGTACCTTGGAGGTGGCGGAGGCTTCCATCAGTCCCATGCGCAGAATCCAGTGGAAGGCCAGAATAAGAAAGCTCCCTGTGCCGGGACCGAAAAATCCATCATAGCCGCCAATGAGAAGGCATACAAAGGCTACGGGAATCCAGAAGCGGGGCCCGGAGTGCGGCAGGGGCGTCTGCTTGTGTTCTTTCTTGGGCAGCAGGGTTGCGCACATGCCTATGGGCAGCAAGGCCACCAGCACCTTGCCAAGAACAGCCGCGTCCAGCAGCAGGGCAAGCCGTGACCCGGCCCACGAGCCAACCAGCGAGAAAATAATGCCCGCCAGCGCCACACGCCACAAAACCAGATTGCTGCGGGCAAAATTGCCAAGCGCAACAGTGGTGCCAAGGCAGGCGCTGACCTTGTTGACACCCAGGGACTGATGCGGCGGTACGCCGGAAAGCAGCAGAGCGGGCATGGTAATAAGCCCGCCTCCGCCAGCGATGGAATCAATAAATCCGCCGCCAAAGGCCGCAGCTATGCCAACGGCGTATGTAACCAGACTGAAATCCAACACGTTGCCTACCATTCCTTGAAGATAATCCATGCTGCCAGCACAATGAGCGCAAAACCCACAAGGTGGTTCCAGCGCAACGGCTCGTGCAGCCAAAATGCGGAAAATCCCATGAAAACAGTCAGGGAGATGACTTCCTGAATGGTTTTCAGTTCTGCCGCCGAAAAATATCCGTAGCCGATCCTGTTGGCGGGCACTTGCAAAACATATTCAAAAAAAGCGATGGCCCAGCTCGTGACGATAACCAGCGGCAGGGCTGTGCTTCTGTAGCGCAGGTGCCCGTACCAGGCAAAGGTCATGAAAAGATTGGAGCAAAACAGCAGGCCCACGGTGCTGACGGGAATTGGTATCTGCATGGAAAATCCATCGGGCGGTCGCAAGAGCAATTGCCTGGCAGGCCGGAAGAAGTTGAACAGAGCGTCAAATCTCATATCTGCTGCAACATGGCGCGTCAACAGCCTGCAACAGGCCTCCGGGGCATTGCCGCATGCCTTGTTTGCGGGGGCGACGTTGAAAGGTTATGCTGCCCAAGCGGTAGATTTTGCGCCGCGCAAGCAATGGAGGAACACTGTATGGCGGCACGCTCACCGCGCGCTAAGGATGCCGAAAACGGAAGCTTCTTGAATATGGGTATGTCATCCGCTTCTGGTGGCCCGCACACCCACGCAGCCGCGGAGGCTTCTCCTGACAGGGTGACATGGGCGCTGTTCTGGAAAGCGGCCCTGCTTGTGATCGTTATCTGGGCCGCATCAGCCCTGCTGCTGTACTATTCAGTAGAAGATTTCAGCAAATCCGGCACCTTTGGCGATTCCTTCGGGGTGCTCAACACGTTGTTTTCCGGGCTCGCGTTTGCGGGCATCATTGTTTCCATAAAAATGCAGAACGATGAAATGCGTGAGCAGCGCAAGGAACTGCAAAAGCAGAAAAAGGCTGCGCAGCTCTATCACCGTGAGCGCATGTTTCTGCTGCTCATGGACGAATTTAAAAAATCGCGCGAGCACCGTTTCAGCATAGCAGACGTACGGCTGGTGGTGCGTGAATGCCTGTGTGACGTGACAGCCATAAACGCCCGCAGCGCCGATGCCGGGGCAGCCCTTGCGCGTGAGGTGGAAGGCGTGCTTGCGGGCACGCATACGGAAACTCCCCTGTTGCAGGTTTTTGGCCGAAGGGTGTTTCGGCATGAGCGTTGCGAGGTCTTTATCAAGACCTTCCGGCAGGCGGCGGAGAGCGCCAGAAAAATCGATCCGTCCAACAGGACGGAATACTACGATATTGTCTGCAACAGCATGTCTGATGCGGAGGAGGCCCTGCTGTTCATGTGCGCTGTGGCGCTGGATGGGGCACAGGTCATCGGCGACCCGCAGGTCATGAAGCTGCGGGAAAGCTACGACGAAATCCGGGCCAAGCTCTGAACTGCGCAACTGCCGCTGGATACATAGCAAATTGCAGGCGGAATGAGCCGCCCAAACACAAAAACCCCTGACGTACATCAGGGGTTTTTCCGGCGCTCCGTGCCGCCGTGCCCGACCCGGAGAACGGATCAATAGCGGCAGCGGCGCGTGGCTTCCCTCAGGGAATGATTTTCCGGCCCCCGACACCCGCCAGGGGCCGGAAAATCATGTGGGGAGGGGAGTATGTACAGGCTGAGGTATGGACTAGGCCATTCCTAGGCAGCCATGGTGTCGAAAAGTTCCTTGGCATTGATGTTGGTGGGGTTGGCGCCCAACACCGCTTCAAGGTGCTGCCGGGCTTCTTCGGCGCGGCCAAGGTAGATCATGCAGCCAGCCAGAGTGACGCGAACGGCCTCGGCTTCCACGCCGGAGCGCAGGGTGTCTTCCAGGTAGGGCAGCGCGTTTTCGACGCAGCCAAGCTGGTAAGATTCACGCACCAGGCAGTTGAGGGCCACAATGTTTTCCCTGGATTTTTTCAGGGCAGCAGCAAAGTAGTCAAAGGCCTGCTGGTGGTCGCCCTTTTCCATGTACACAAGGCCAATGCCGCACAGGGCCTTGTCGGTTTCTTCCACAGAAGCGGCCTTCTGGTACAGAATCAGAGCCTTGTCCAGGTCAGAGCGCTGCACGGCCACAGTGGCCAGCCCCAGGAAGGGGGCCGCGCTCTGGGAGTTGCTGCCTGCGGCCTTGCGGTAGTATTCCTCGGCCTTGTCAAAATCACCCATGAAAAGGTAGCACTCGCCCAATTCCTTATTGATTTCGTAATCCAGTTGATTGCTCATGGTATCCTCCCCAACTGAGGCTGGTTTGTGGTCGGGCGCTTTATGCGCCACTGACTTGCATTTTTATATGCACTGAACGTGCCAATAGTAAAAGAGTGCAATAAATACAGCGTGGTGATTTGCCGTTTGTGCAAAATATCCGCCAGGGAGGCAGCTCGGCACCATTTAAAGCGCCAAAGCCTTGGCGCTCAGGGGCGCGGCGCAGGCAGGATTTTCCTGGTTGGGCAATTCTTGCCGCTGTGCTTTGCGGGCAGCCGGGGCAAACAAAAGAAGGCCGAACCATAATGCGGTTCGGCCTTCAAGGGTGCGAATTGGTGTGCTGGTTGCTGTGTGCGTCAGGCGGAGCGCAGGCTCTGCGTACCGCCATGCACGTTGATGTGGTGCAGGATGACGCCAAGCACTCCCTCAATGTCAAGGTGGGACGTGTCCACAATCAGCGAATCCTGCGCGGGGCGCAGTGGGGCCACGGCGCGGTTGCGGTCAAGGGCGTCGCGCTGGCGGATCTGTTCTGTCAGGGTGGCGAGATCCGCCTTCTGCCCGCTGGATTCAAGGTCGTGCAGACGGCGCATGGCGCGTACCTCGGGCGCTGCATCCAGAAAGAACTTGAAGCGCGCATCGGGAAAAACCACTGTTCCCATGTCGCGCCCTTCTGCCACCAGCGGGTACTGCTCACCAATGGCGCGCTGGGTGGCGCGCAGAATTTCCCGCACCACGGGCACGGTAGCTATGCGGGCAGCCAGCATGCCCACGGCCTCGGTGCGCACCTCGCCCCGCACGGCAACACCGTTGCAGAACAGGGTGGACTGCTGCCCAAGGCCCGAAAGGGTGAACGTCCACTCCGCGCAGCGGGTGCGCAGTTCTTCTTCGGGCAATGTTTCCGCCCCTGCGCCCAGCTTGAGCGCCATACAGCGGAACATGGCCCCGGTATCAAGGTAGGAAAGGCCAAGCCCTTCTGCCACCCGCCGGGCCAGCGTGGTTTTGCCCACGCCTGCCGGGCCGTCAAGCGTCACAACAGGAAGCCGCGCGCTCATGCCTTTTCCCCTTTGCGGGCAATAATCTCTGCCATGGCGGAAAGGAAGGCGAGGTTTTCCTGCTGGTTGCCGATGCTGACGCGCAGCAGATCCGGCAAGCTGTAGCTCTTGAGCGGGCGGATGATGATGCCCCGTGCGAGCAGGGCTTCAAAGCATTCGGCAGCGTTGGGCGTGCCCTCGGGCATGCCGAACATCAAAAAGTTCGCTTCGCTCGGCCACACCTTGCAGCCCATAGCCGTCAAACCCGCAAACAGCTCCTTGCGGCCTGTGCGCACGGCATCCTGCGTGGCGTTGTAAAAGGTGTCGTCAGCCAGAGCCGCCAAAGCCGCTTCCTCCGCCAGAATGTTGACAGAGAAGGGCAGGCGCGCGCGCCAGACAAAATCCGCCAGATGGTCAGGCAAAATGCCATAACCCACGCGCATGCCCGCAAGCCCGAAGCTTTTGGAAAACGTGCGCATAAAGGCCGTGTTATGGGGCATGATGCCGCTTGCCAGCATGGATGCGCCTTTTTCATCTTCGGCAAAGTCCACGTAGGCTTCGTCCACCACCAGCAGGCAGTCGGGGGCCTTCTGCGCCAGATCGCGCGCAAGGGCCTCCACGGCAGCGCGCGGGGGGCAAAAGCCCGAGGGATTGTCGGGCGTGGTCACAAAAACAATGCGCGTGTTGGCGTCCACCAGTTCCAGTAGGGCGGCAAAGTTGAAGGAAAAATCTTCCTCAAGGGGCTGCCGCCGGATTTCTACGCCGCAAATACGACCCTGAATGGGGTAAATGCTGAAACAGGGGTTGAAACACACAATGTTGTGCGCGCCGGGAATCGCCAGAATGCGGATAAGCAGGTCGATGATTTCGTCCGAACCGTTGCCCACAACCACACGGTGCTCGTCAACGCCGTGTCGCTGGCCCAGCGCCTTTGCCAGTCGCGGATTGCCGCCCTGCGGATAGCGGAAGGCCCCGGCGGCGTGGCGTTCCACAGCTTCGCGGGCCAGAGGGGGCATGCCCAGCGGGTTTTCGTTGCTGGCCATCTTGATAACCTGGGGAAGGTTGTACTTATCCTGGATTTCGGCAATGGAAAGGCCGGGAACATAGGCCTTGAGGGCCATAATTTCCTGGCGCACACTGATCTCGGACATGGTTACTCCACCGGTATCGCCCTCAAGGGCGAAGATTCATGGCTGCGCATGGGCACAAGGCGTTTTGCGGCGTTTGTCAGTATGTTTCAGCCAGCAAACCATCGCAATGCGACAGCTTGCTGGCTGAAAAAGTTGGAAAGCGTGTCTTTCTTTATGGCTCTGGTACTGGCGCAACTGCCTGCGCGCAGGCAGGAAGGGCCAGATTCGCCTGTTATTCGCCTGCTTCCGTGGGGCGCACGGTCAGCACGGGCATGTCGGCGTTCTTGACCACCTTTTCCGCCACAGAGCCGAAAAGAATGCGGTCAATGCCCTTGCGGCCATGGGTGCCCATGACGATAAGATCGGCCTTTTCTTCACGGGCGCGGTTGAGGATTTCTTCGGCGGCATAGCCAATGAGCACCTGCCCCTTGGCTTCAACACCCACGAAGTTTTCGGCCACAAACGATTCCATGGACTTTTCAGCGCCGGTCACGATTTCGCCGACAAAATTCTCAATGGTGTTGGGTGGTACATGAAAGCCCACATACTGGCTCAGCGAGGGGGCCGTGTATACAACAAGCACGCTCGCATTGAGACCCTTGGCAAGAAGCACCGCGTATTCGGAAACCTCCTTGCTGTGTTCGGAAAGGTCTACCGCGCAAAGAATCTTCTTGATATCCTTCATGGCAAACTCCTGTTCCCCCCGGTAGGCAGATTGATTAACGGGCTGGCTGAATATGGCCGACCAAGAGGGGTTTGGTTTGGGGTCGCAGCCTTTATCCTTTGCCTTCATCTGTAATAAATGGTAGTTTTTTTCGGCACAATAGACAAGACATTTCACCTAACGCCGCCAAGGGGCAGGGAAATTTTTTCCCCATTGCTTCTGCCAGCCTGTGAAAAATCAGCCTGTTATGGAAGTAAACCTTTGTGGCAGGATTTTTGCATTTTTTCTGCAACGGCAGTACGCCAACCCTGGAGGCGACATGAAAGTTACCAACGATCAACTTGAGGCGCTGTTACGCCAGCAGAGCCAGACCCCGGGCACAACCCGAGCGCAGACGGCGCAGGGCGGCTTTGAGGCGGCTTTGAGCGAGCAGATGGGCCTTGAAAGTGCCGTTGCATCTTCTGCGCTTCCCACAGCGGCGGCGGGGCAGGCTTCACAAGCATCCATGATCAGTCAGATGCTGCTTGGCTCCACCCAGTCCGAATCGGTAGATGTGGACGAAGACGTTATCCAGAGCGCCTTTTCGCAGGCTTCCGGCACCCTGGACATGTGGGATTCGTACGTTAACGCCCTGGGCTCCTCGGGTCAGAATGGTTCCTTGCGCGAAGCCTATTCCCTGTTGCAGGGGATAGACGGGCAGGTTTCCGCTCTCAAGAACAGCACGGCCTCTGTACGCGGTCAGAATGCTGGGCTTGATTCTCTGGTCAACGAGCTTGACGTGATGACAACGACAGAAAAAATCAAGTTCAACAGGGGCGACTATACCGCATAGCCGCCCGGACAGAAAAACCGTCGTGAGATCAGGGTTTCACGGCGGTTTTTGCTTGTGATCAGGCCGTCTGCTCCCAGGAGCGGGCGGCTTTTTGCACATGGCGGTCAGGGTGGCTTATGGTGCTGCGTAAATGCGCAAGCCTCCGGAATCATGCAGTTCCGGAGGCTTGTTTTATGGAGGTGCGTTGCCCTTAAACGGGCTGCGCGGTGAGCTGCTGCGAGGTTACTTGTTGCTGGTAGCGCCGGACTGCACTGCGTTGCCAGTGGTGCCAGCCGCGCCCATGCCAGCCATGCCGGGGCAGTTGCCGGGGCCCATCATGCCGTTACCCATCATGCCATGTCCCATGCCGTGTCCGCCCATGCGGTGTCCCATGCCCCGGCCCATGCCGTGACCAGCCATGAAGGGAATGCCCTTGTCAGACATCTGCTTGAGCATTTCGGCCCTGGCGCTGTACAGCTTGGCGTCGATTTCGCGCAGATCCTTCTGGGCGGCTTTGACGCGGGCATCGTCGGGCTTGGCGCCAGCGGCGGCAAGGTTGTTCAGTTCAGCCATCTTGGAAAAGTGCTGCTGCATGGTGGGCTGTGTTTTTTCAACAAAGCTCTGGTGGATCTGCTGCATGGTTTCCATCTGCTCGCTGGACAATCCCATGCCAGGGCCCATGCCATAACCCATGCCGGGGCCCATGCCCATACCCATGCCTGTGCCGGGACCCATGCCTGCGGGGCCGTGGCCGTCGCCGTTCTGGGCGGAAGCAACGCCCGAGAGGCCGAGGAAGATGGCAAGGGTAAGGGCCGCGCCGCTGGTAACGATCTTGGAGGTCTTCATAGTAATATTTCCTTTTGGTTTGATGGTAGTTGCGTGTTGGTTAGGTGATTATTTGCTCTGGCTGACGGAAAGCTTATCGCCCGTAGCCATGGCCATAGCCGTGGGGGCCGTGCGAGCCGGATTGGCCGTTGCCGCACCATGAGGAGCTGATCTGGGCATCAACCGTGTTTGCGGCAGAGGCGTTTACCGCAAAGGCCAGCACCAGGGCCAGGGAAGCGAAAATCAGGGTAAGCTTGAGAGATTTCATGATTGTTCTCCTTTATCTCGGCCTGCTCAGGGCAAGGCCGCTCAGATGGATTTTTTCAGTTTTTCGTATTCTTCAAGAGTGATTTCACCAGAGGCAAGCCGTCTTTTGAGAATCGCCATGGAATCTGTATAATCCATATTTTTTCTCTGTAACGGGAACATTTTGCTGATGAAAGCGACCACAAGGGAAATAATCAGTATCATGAATATGAGGTGCGTCATGCCATTTCCCCATCCCATTACGCTTCCTATATCGCAGCCATACATATCAGTATCCTCAGTGTGACGTTGCGCCGTCAGTTTGTTATTTGCCTTCTGATTGGTGCTGCGTATTTCAGCGCCGTTTGATGCTGTATAGGCAAAGGCCGTGCCAAGATGGGTGGATTTTTGTAACACGCTAAAATTGCTTAATTAAATAAAATTTATGAAAAACGAGAGATCTTCGGCTGGATTAATATTGTCCATTTTTTACTCAGTTGTTTGGCCAGCTATCCAATTTTTACCAGGGGCTTGCGCGGTGAGTAAAAAATACATACTTATGAAGCTGCGCCGTTGAGGAAACACTCATGATCCGTTTTCGCTCATCTCTCTCCCAGCGCTTGTCGCGCATGGGCCTTTCACCCTGGATGCTGCTTGGGGCAGCCCTTATTCTCGGCCTGACACTGGTGGGGCTTTCCGTGCGCAGCAACCAGCGCGAGCGGGCTTTTATGGTGCACAACCTTACGGACAGGGCCGAGGCGCTCATTTGGGCGCTTGAAGCCGGAACCCGCACGGGCATGCGCCTCAGCCCCGGCACTGTGCTGGGCTTGCGCCCGCTGCTCAGTGAAACGGCCCGCCAACCCGGCATTCTCTATATGGCTGTTACCGATATGAGCGGGGCCATACTTGCCCAGAGCGGCGACAGCTCGCCGATTCCCGGCGTGCCGGACGACGTCGCACCGGAATTTGCCCCCACTCCCATGCTGGTGCAGCCTCAGGATATCCCCCCCCTTGCAGATGTTTCAGACCGGCCTATGTGGCGGGTACGCAAGGTGGATGGAAAAGAAGTTTTTGAGGTTTTTCGTGTATTTGCACCCCTGAGCCGTTCACATGGGCAACAGCACATGGGCGGGCAGCAGCATATGGGCGGCGGGCATGGCCCCCACGGCATGAGCATGATGGGCCGCATGATGGGGCATTCATCTGATATTGACGGGCCTGATTCCAATGAGGTGTTTGGCAATCCGCCGCCGCCCCCAGTGGGAGGCTTTGGTGGCCGCCCCGGCCCTGAGGCCCCCCGGCAGGTGGTGGGTGTGGCCTTGGTTGGTTTTGACGCGCGCCCCTTTGAGGATGCTCTGGCCCAGGACGCGCGCAACAACCTGCTCTCTGCCGCGCTGGCCGCCGCCTTGGGGCTGGCTGGTTTTGTGTCCCTGTTCTGGATGCACAACAACCGTCGCTGGCGGCGTATTGTGCGCGATCAGCAGACCATGGCCGCAGAGGTTGTGGCAAACCTCCCACTTGGCCTTGTGATCAGCGACCCGAACGGGCGCATTGCCATGATCAACGACACGGCGCTGGCTATGTTCGGCAAGCAGCGCGCAGAAATATTTCCTTCTGGCGCAGAGGCTTCTCAGGGCGATGCGGACAAGCCCGGCAGGTCTGCACGGGCACGGCGGTTGCGCAGTCTACCCGGTCTGGAGTGGGAAGCTCTGGTGGGTAAACTGGTTAAGGGATCGCGCATTCTGGAGCAGGAAACAACGCTTGCCGTGCCGGGAATCAAACCGCTGACCATCAGCCTTGGCGGCGCGGCCATGCGCAATGAGGACGGCGCTTTTTTGGGCAACGTATTTGTGTTGCGCGACATTACAGAAATGAAGCGCCTTCAGGCTGACGCCCAGCGCAATGACCGGTTGGCGGCCCTTGGGCATCTGGCGGCGGGTGTGGCGCATGAAATCCGCAACCCCTTGAGCACCATCAAGGGCGTGGCCCTGTACATCGCCAAGCGCATGCCCATGGGCGGGCGCGAGGAAGAAGCCGCCCAGCGCATGATTGACGAAGTGGAACGGCTGGACCGCGTGGTTTCCGAGTTGCTGGAGTTTGCGCGTCCCGGTTCGTTTGAAACCGTGCAGGCTGATCTTGGCGAGGTCATCGGGCGGGCGCTGCGGCTTGCCGAGGCAGACCTCAAGGCCAAGAACATTACCGTGGTTTTTGAAATGGAACCGGGCTTCCCGCTGGTGCGCATCAGCACGGAGCGGCTCACTCAGGCTCTGCTGAATCTTTTTCTCAACGCGGTTCAGGCCATGGATCACGGCGGCACCCTGCGCGTGAGTACGCGCGCGCTGCCCGATGGCATGTTCAGCATCACCGTGGCCGACACGGGGCCGGGCATCCAGGCAGAGATTCAGGCCTCCATTTTTACGCCCTATTTTACCACAAAATCGTCGGGAACCGGCCTTGGGCTTGCCATTGTCTATCAGATTGCCGAGGGGCACGGCGGGCGCGTCAGTGTTGGCAACGCGCCGGGGCATGGGGCGGAATTTACGCTCACCCTGCCTGTAAACGGCAAGGGTTAGGCCATTCCGCACCGTTGCGTTCTGCCAGTGGCACAGACGAAACCGCACACCGATCAGTTCAAGGATAGTGTTATGACTGCAAATCCCGCCATGCAACTGCTGGTGGTGGATGACGACCACAATCACCGCGAAATGCTGCGCGCCCTGCTTGAAGAGTGGGGCTACGCGCCCACCGGAGCTTCCAGCGGCGAGGAAGCCCTGGAGCTGTGCCGTGAACGTCCTTTTGATCTTATTCTCATGGACGTGCGCATGGGGGGCATGAGCGGCATAGAAGCCACGCGGGCCGTCAAGGCCTACAATCCCGCCATTCCCATTCTGATCATGACGGCCTACTCGGATGTTGCCAGCGCCGTGGAGGCGCTCAAGGCCGGGGCATACGACTACCTCACCAAACCTTTGGCCTTTGACGCGCTCAAGCTTGCCCTTGAGCGCGCCCTGGATCATGCCAGCCTGCGGCATGAGGTGCGGACTCTGCGCCACGAGCTGGCGGCAGGTCTGGACGCCCGCAACGTCATAGGGCAGAGCCAGGCCATGCGGCAGGTGCTGGATCTTGTTTCGGCCATTGCGCCCTCTGAGGCCACAGTGCTTGTGACGGGCGAATCCGGCACCGGCAAGGAAGTGGTGGCCAAGCTCATACACGCCAACAGCAACCGCCGCTCTGGCCCCTATGTGGCCGTGAACTGCGCGGCCCTGACGGAAACCCTCCTGGAATCGGAGCTTTTCGGCCACGAGAGGGGCGCGTTCACCGGGGCGGAAAAGCGCCGCGAGGGACGGTTTCTGGCAGCGGACAAAGGCACGATCTTTCTGGACGAGATTGGCGAAATTCCGCTTTCCATGCAGGTAAAGCTGTTGCGCGTCATTCAGGAGCGCGAGTTGCAGCGCGTGGGCGGCGATCAGACCGTGCGGGTGGATGTGCGCATTCTGGCGGCCACCAACAAGGATCTGGCACGCGAGGTGGAAGAAGGGCGCTTTCGGCAGGATCTGTATTACCGGCTTAATGTGGTGGCTTTGCAGTTGCCGCCTTTGCGTGAGCGCGGCGAGGATATCCCCCTGCTCGCCATGCATTTTATGAAGCTTTTTGCCGATCGTAACGGCAAGACCGTCAAGGGATTTACGCCTGGGGCCATGGATCGCCTGCTGAAGCACAACTGGCCCGGCAACGTGCGTGAGCTGGAAAACGCCGTGGAGCGGGCAGTGGTGCTGCTGGTGGGCGAGTATATCAGCGAGCGCGAGCTGCCGCCCACCATTGGCGGGCAGGAGGCGGAGGCCCCGGGGGCGTCGCGGCTGGATTTTGCCAATATGACGCTTGAGGAGATTGAGCGTCTGGCGGTTATGGATACCCTGGCGCAGGTGGGCGGCAACAAGAGCGAGGCTGCGCGGCGTTTGGGGATTAATCGCAAGACGTTGCTGTCAAAGTTGGGGGACGGAAAATAGCGCCGCGACGGTGGCGTGGCAAGGAGAGAAAAGGCAGAAGTGGGGAGAGTTTTTTGTGGAGGGGTGAGCCTGTCGAGCGCATTTACGCAAACCCGACTTTTTTGCCCTGACTGCGTTAAAATCCTGTTTTTGATGCTCACGTACATGAGTACGCTGCGCTCAAAAACAGGATTTTTCCTTGTCAGTCCAGAAAAATGCGTATTTTGCAAATTTACTCAACACCAGCCATCGCCTTCGCGTTCGCTCCGGCGAGTTTAAGGAAGGCGACGCCACGACCATCTCCTGATGGTGAACAAATTTTTCTGACTCGTAATTTATCTGCCTAGGCATGGTTGAAAGGCAATTACCATCACCACAGGCAGAGTGACGCTGGCGGTTATGTTCGTGATGCAATTTGATCTTTTCCAAGTTCGTTGAACCAGAACATACTGAAATAACTGAAATAGTACAAGGTAATTACCTGAGCTAGCAATAGCATCAAGGGGAGTTGGCTGAAACGGAGTTTGATCGAAGCGAAAGCGGACTCTGGCATAAACGCGGCGCGGAGGGAGATCACCTGAGCGAGCGAAGCGAGGGAAGGAAGCTCCCGCAGCAGGAGACGCGTTGCCCTCGTTGCCTGACGGAAATTGAAAACGTTTCTTAGGGGGTGTTCCGGGGGGAGTGCAGAGGGGGGCAAGGAGGGGCGCAGCCCCTAACAGGCCCCCTCTGCCCCACGCCGGGGAGGCGAAATCGCACGCCGCGCAGGCGTCCCAAACTCCGCCGAGAGCGGAACCAAGCGCTCGAAGGGCCGCAACCTTTAAGTCCCACACGGGAGAAGCAGAGCTACGTGCCCAAGGGCAGCAGCCAACGCCATTAACTGACAAAAAAACGCGCCGCGCAGGCATAAAACGCAAAAATCCCCGGTCACGCTTCACCGTAACCGGGGACTCTCAATTTTCAACAAACTAGCGCTTCCGCGTCTCGCTGGAAAGACTGTCCACATACAACCAGAACAGTGTCCCTAGTTGCAGAGGCTTGGGCTGCCCATCAGGCCCCTTGAGCGGATCTCCGGGAATACTGGCCATGCAACACCACCAGCCGGGCTGGTTCAAGACAAAGGAGAATTCCCCCTTGTTGTTGGTGCGGGCGGCGATATCCTCATGCCATGAGGTCGGCACGGGGCGTTTTTCTGTATTAATGCGCGCCATGCGGACAGAAGCGGCGGGAAGGGGTTTGCCGTCCATGAGCACCACGCCGGAAAACATGGCGGGCGCAGTAAGGCCAAAGGGCCGGGAAAGCGGTACGATTTCAAAACGCTGGCCTACGGGCAGGTTCCAGCCGCGTTCAACGCCGTACACAGGCAGTGTTGTTTTGACGTAATGCTGCAAAAAGCGTCCGTGCGCGGCATCCCACCAGGGGCGACCTTCTATGATGAACTGGTAGAGGCCGGGCTTGGTCAGAGCAACATTGGCTCCCCATGCTTTCTGGTTCAGGTAACGGATTTCTTCCATGTCGCCCAGCAGGTCTCGCCGTTCGGGCTGCGCCACGCCGTCTTTGACAGGAGTGGCGCTGTCGTAACGCAGCACCGCAAACATCTGCGGCATGTCCATGACCAACCCTTCATACTGGAAGGGGCGCATCATGGTGATAAGCACGTCTACTTCTTCATCTATCTGTGTGTCAGCGGGTGCTGGCGCGGGGGCAGCCTGTTCCGGTTTGGCCGGGGCGTCTGCCGGGGCGGCCTCGCCGTTGGGCGCGGGTTTCCCCTCGGCAGAGGGCGTAGCGGGGGCCTGTTCCTGCTGCTTGCCAGCGGCATCAGCGGGTTGTTCTGCCTTGGGAGATGCTGTTTTGGCATCTTGCTGGCGTTTTTCGTCTTTTTTATCTTCGCGTTTGGCGGGGGCGTCCTGCTTTGGCCGGGGGGCGGGTGCTTCAATACTGGGCTGGCTGGGCACCAGCAGGGTCACCTGCGCCTGCGCAGATGGCGCAAAAAAAAGAAAGGACAAAACAGCCCAACACGCGGCGGCAACTGCACTTTTATGTTCAAATAACCCCAGATGACAGGAACGGTGTGCGCTGGGCATGAAATCTCCTGTGCGCCCAAGCCTGCGATATACAGAGGGATTGGCTCTGTTTCCGCATATAGAGGTGGGCGCGAGTGTATGTGACCTGTGTATAGCCCAAGAGCACGAGCTTGTCATGTGCTGCGTGCACACTCAGCCCGCATGGCTCGGTATATCCGAAATTTCGGCGGCAGTGTTGAGCGGCGTTCTGGCCGCAAAGACCGCATCCACCCGTGCGGCTCCACCTGCGAGCAGGGCGCTGGCTGCTGCGTTCATGGTGCTGCCAGTAGTCATGACATCGTCCACAATCCACACGCGCAACCCTCTGGCCTCGGGCGATGCGGCAAAGCTGTGACGCACGTTGCTGCGCCGGTCTTTTGCCCCCAGGTGCGCCTGCTCCTGACCGGGCACGGGGCGGGTAAGCAGCCTTGAAGACAAAGGCAGGCCAGACAGCCCGTGCAGCGCCCGCGCCAGTTCGTGGGCCTGATTGTATCCCCTGCGGCGCAGGTGGGCAGGATGCTGCGGCACTGCCACTATGACATCTGGCCTGGGCAGACAGGCCACGGATTCAAGCAGAAAATTTCCCAGCAGGGGGGCAAGGTACAGATGCCCGTCAAACTTGAGCCGAAGCAGGGTGTGCCGCAAGGCACCCTGATAGAGACCGTAGAAAGCAGAGCCGCTCCACGGCGGGGGATTTTGAAGGCATGCGCCGCAGATGCTGTTGCCAGCTTGTGGGTCAGAAGGCGGAATGCCGCAGCGCGGGCATCTGGGCCCGGCGTATTGGGCGAGCAGGGCGCTGCATCGGGGACAAAGGAGGGATTCCGGCGCTGGCGCGTCTTGGGGGTGCGCCGCAAAAACAGGGGAAAAGGGGCGCAGGCAGTGCAAGCAGCGGTCTTGGTTAAGCCCCAGTGCGTTTTGCATGCAGGCCAGCGCAGAACTGATCCAGCCGAAACGTGCAGGAGAGTGCGTCTGGGGTTTGTCATGCACCATGGGGTGAACAATGGGGTGCAAAATGGCGCGGGCTATGGTTTGTTCGCGTCATCAGGCAGGGGCTGGGTCAGCTCATAGCTGGCATTTTCTGTGGCGAGCCTGTGGCCCCAGTCGTGTCCCCAGGCATGCAGGGCGGCCATCACTGCGGGGCGTTCGTGCAGATCCTTGATTGATTCAAGGCCGCGCAGCAGTCGGGTTTCCCGAACGGCAGCCCCAAGGGGAGCCAGAAAGTATTTGAGGGAAAGCAGCGAGCCTGAAAAAAGCAGATTGCCGCGCCGCCGCCCTGCGGTCATGGCCACAAGCACGGGCTTTGCGCGGGAAAGAGGCAGGGAAACGCGGTCTTCGCCGCCCTGCAGCATCCAGAACCGCTGGGTTCTGTCGATGAGCGCCTTGAAGTGCGCTGGCAGAAAATAGAAATAAATGGGGGAAGAAATCATGACCATCTGAGCTTCGTTGATCATCTGGAAAACTTCTTCGGCCTGATCCATATGGGCACAGGCATCATTCTGGCCGGGGAGGGGACGGTCGGCCAGAACGCATTTGTGCGGCGGCCTCGAGCAGCCGCCGCAGCCTGTACAGGGCGAAAATGCGTAGTCGCGCAGGGCTACAGTGCGCGCTTCAATTCCGGCTTCGGCCATACCCTTTGTAAAAAGGTTCGCCACCGAATCAGAAACGCCTCCCACATGAGGACTGCACTGGAGCACAAGCACGTTGTTCATAGCTGAAATTCACCGCAAAAAGGGTTGCTCTTTTTTTCATCGCCAATGGTGGTGGAGGGACCATGCCCAGGGTATACCACTGCGTCTTCCGGCAGTTTGAAAAGTACTTCCGTCACCGAGCGCAGCAGGCCCTTGTGGTCGCCGCCAGGAAAGTCCGTACGGCCAATGGAGCGGTAAAAGAGCGCGTCGCCCGTAAAAACAAGTTTTTCAGTAGGGAAAAACAGCGAAACGCCGCCCGGGGTGTGCCCAGGGGTGGCAAACACTTCGCATTCCATACCGCCAAATGATGTCTTGCCCAGAGCTATGGGCTGCGACTCATAAGGCGTCACAGTGGGAAAGCCCCACAGGCCGCCCTGTGCGGATTCCGTCCCCTCCAGGCAATCGTCGTCGGCGCTGATATAAACAGGCGCTCCCGTGGCCTTCTGCAAGTCCGCCACACCGTAAACGTGGTCGAAGTGTCGATGGGTAATGCAGATGGCAGCCAGCTTCAGACCGTGCGTAGCCAGATACTCCAGCATGGGTTCCGGGTCGCCGCCCACATCTACCGCAACGGCCTGCGTGCCGCTGTGGATAAGGTAGCTGTTGGTCTGCAAAGGGCCGAGGGGAAAGGTGGCAACTGGCATAAAAGTTCCTTTGGCTTGTCGATACCAGGCGCGCAATGGTTTGCTGGGCGCAAAAATACCGACTTTGGATATACTATCTTGGATGGTTTTCTCAGGCAAGAGGCCGATGCGTAAACCAAGGCGGCAGTGGCAAAATTTTATCCGTCACAGTGCCCTTATATCTTTAGATTTAGCCACTCAATGGGTCAAAAGCAAGCTGTGGGCATAACTTGGCCTCAGGCTTGCCGTACCGGGCATGGAGCCGGAATGGAAAAGCCTTGCATTGCTGGACAGGCAGACGGGGAGTATCTGTCTTGAAATTTTCTAGACAAGCAGTCCTTGCCACACTACAATTTGAAGATGCAAAAAAACTGCCCGCAGCTCGAACTCGCGCGTGAAGACCTCATGGAAATGGAAGGCCTGTTGTGTGAACAATTGTCTTCATTCCTGTCCTTTTCAGGGCACGCCCTGTATTTTCCCACCAACCGCGCACCCGAAGAGCCGCAGTTGCTGTCGCGAGAGCGCAGGCTACTGCTGCCCTTGCGGCGCGACGACCATCTGCTCGGTGTTGCCATGCTGCACGGCGTCAAAGCGCGGGAGGCCCGACCCCTGTTGCCTTTTTTGCCTGCCATAGCGGCCCTGTGTCTGGAAAATCTTGCCAGAGCCAAGGCCATGCGCACGGATTCCGTTACCGGGATTGCCACAGAAGAGGCCCTGTTTGCGCATATGGAAAATGCCGCAGAGCGTTTGCGGGCCTATCTGGAAGAGCCGGGCGCTGAAGAAAGCGGCCCCGCGCCCCTGCACTGGCTGTGTATGGGGATTGTGCTGCTGCGCCTTGCCAATGGGGAATCTGTGGTGCGGCGCGGCGGGCATGCTTTTGCAGAAAAATATCTCAAGGCGCTGGCAGACGCCTGCCGCGAAGCTCTGCCATCGGATGTTCTGGCGGCGCGCGTGGGGCGCTGGGAGATTGCCTTGCTCTTTCCCGCCAGCGGGCGGGGCGCTTGCCACAAGCTGGCCCGTGCAGCCCTGACGCGCATGGAAGCGGTGCGCATGCCCTATCCGTTGTTGAAAAAGCCCGTGCGCCCGCGCCTGTGCGCCGGGCATGCCCTGTATCCGCAGGATATGCGCGGTACAGAGATGCACCTTGAAATGCACGATCAGGCCCGCCTGTGCATGGATCGCGCCCGGCTTGCCGCAGATGTGGCCGGGCAGGAGGCTGACGGCGCTCAGGCTGTGGAAAGCCGCATCATGCCCTTTGCGCGCATACTGCAAGAAGGCGGTATGGTGCTGGAATCCCTGCCGCTGGGCCGCGTGCGGCTGAGCCTCGGGCGTCAGGCCAAGGCCCGCGAGGGCATGCGCTTTGCCCTGTGGGGACAGGCGGAAAGCGGCTCGCCCCATTACAAGGGCGAGCTGGTGGTGCTGCATACGCGGGATACGGATTCCGTTGCCGAGGCCCTGCATCTGGTTGACGTTACCTGCCGCCCCGAAGTGGGGGACAGGCTCACCTTGCTGGGTGAAACGCCTGTTCTGAGCCCGGATCTGGACGAACAGGATTTTTCCACCGCGCGTCCTGCCATCCCGGATGCGGCGGTGGCCATGCAGGCGCAGAGCCAGGAGGCTGAACCCGCCGGAGGTGGCAAAAGTGCCGCTGCTGCGTGTGCTGCTTCAGCGTCTGCCGTGTCTCAGCCAGCAGAATGTGCTGGCGGTTTGTGCGGTCACGGTGATTTTTTGAACCGTTTTGCCGTGGAGGCGGAGCGGCGCAACCGTTTTACGCTTTGCCTGCTGCGGCTGGAGCCGGGCAATTCTGATGCGGGCGATGCCGCGCACCCCGATGCCGTGCCGCTGGACGGCATGCACGATGCCGCGAACCGGCAGGGGATTATTGAAACAGCCCTCAGCGTGTGGCGCGATGCCCTTGGCAAGGCGCAGGGCCTGCAGCAGCCGATGGCCGGACGCTACGGCAGCAACAGCCTGATATTTTTCCATCCAGATGTGGAAGCGCAAGCCCTTGCGTCTCTGTACGAAGGAGTGTGCGGCGAACTGAACAGCCTAGGCATTTCGGCTTCTGTTGGCCTTGCGGGCTATCCCTTCCTTCAGTTCCGCAGGGGCGAAATGCCCGACTACGCCCTGAAAGCTCTGGAATACGCCCTGCTGTTGCCAGACCCCAAGGTGGGGGTGTGCAATTCGCTTGCGCTGAACATCAGCGCCGACAGGCGGTACAGCCTCGGCGATGTTTTTGGCGCGGTGGAAGAATACAAACTTGCGCTGCTGGCTGACGAGGCCAATGCCATGGCCTGGAATTCCCTCGGCGTATGCATGGCGGCCCTTGGGCGGCAGCATGAAGCCCGGCGGCATTTTACGGAAGCCCTGCGGCACGGGCCGGATAAAGCCCTTGCCGAACAGATTTACTACAATCTGGGCACAGTCTGCCAGGGGCTTGGCGAAAAGCGCGCCGCAGCCCGGTATTACCGGCAGTGCGTCAAGGTTTCGCCCGAGCACCTGTTTGCCCACATTCGGCTTGGGCAACTGTGCGAACAAGGCGGCAGAAGGGCCGAGGCCCGGCGCTTTTACGAAATAGCCGCCGCCCTTGAGGATGCGCGCCCCGGCGCGCCCAGCCTTGCCCGCAGGCATCTTGCGCGTGTGGCTGTGCGCCAACGCAAGAGGGGCGAGGCGCGTGAGCTGCTCCATGAGGCCCTGGTGCGGAATCCGCAGGATGCGGCATCCATGCTGCTGCTGGCAAATATCTATCTGGACAGCAACGAAGATCCGGCCATGGCGGAACTGCTGGCCCGCAAGAGCGCTGGCCTGCACGACAAGCCCGAAGCATGGGAAACTCTTGCCCGTGCCCTGCGCAAGCTTGGGCGGGAAGAAGAGGCCCGTGTGGCCGAAGCCAAGGCCGTGCTTTCCTAGCTTTTCAGAGGCAGGTTGCAGCGGGACGTGTTGCGGAGAACAATCATATAAAATATTTTTGTTTCAAAGAGTCGTAGGTATTTTTCTGGCTGAGCCGCATCCGTCCGGCAGGGCCGTGCCTCACGGATTATTGAACCGCCCTTTGGGGCGGTTTTTTTATACCCGAATTATCTTCCCAAAACGCAAGCAAGGCCCCCTGTTGCCAGAGGGCCTTGCTGTTGTGTCATTTGGACAAAGCTTGAAGCTACACGTCAAAGAGCATTTCCAGATCTTCACGCGTGAGCGACTTCCAGGTGTCCTGACCGGGAATGATGGCTTCCGCCACGCCGCGCTTGGCTTCCTGCAATTTGAGAATCTTCTCTTCCACCGTGTTCTGGCAAATGAGCTTGTAGGAAAAGACCTGACGGGTCTGACCGATACGGTGGGTACGGTCTGTGGCCTGACTTTCCACGGCGGGGTTCCACCACGGGTCGTAGTGGATAACGTAGTCTGCGGAGGTCAGGTTGAGGCCCGTGCCGCCAGCCTTGAGCGAGATCAGGAAGATCGGGATTTCAGGCGTATTGTTGAACTTGTCTACCTGATCGAAACGGTCTTTGCTCGCGCCATCGAGGTAGCAGAAGGGAATCTGCGAAAATTCCAGCCACTGCTTGATGATCTGGAGCATCTGCACAAACTGCGAGAAGACGAGCACCTTGTGGCCGCCTTCCACAATTTCCATGACCATGTCCTTGAAGGCGTCGAACTTGCCCGAAGGCAGGTTGTTGGAGAAGCCGGGCATGTCGAGCTTGAGCAGGCGCGGGTGGCAGCATATCTGGCGCAGCTTGAGCAATGCATCGAGAATGGACATCTGGCTCTTTGCAAGGCCTTTTTCGTCCACGTCGGCCAGCACCTGGGCGCGCAGCTTGCGGGCCAGGGCTGCGTACAGCTCTGCCTGCGCTTCTTCCAGCGCGCAGCAGGTGACGCTTTCCACCTTGGGCGGCAGATCCTTGGCCACTTCGGCCTTGGTACGGCGCAGAATGAAGGGGCGCACGCGGGTGCGCAGATAGTCCAGCGTTTCAGCGTCGCCGTCCTTGATGGGCTTGACGATGCCCCGCTGGAAGGCGTGCTGCGAACCCAGAAAGCCCGGCATGAGGAACTCGAACAACGACCACAACTCAAAGAGGTTGTTTTCAATGGGCGTGCCCGAGAGACACAGGCGCATGCGGGCGTTGATGCGGCGCACGGCGCGGGCTGTGATGGTGTTGGGGTTCTTGATGTTCTGGGCTTCGTCAAGAATAACGGTGTTGAACTCGTATTTTTCCATCTCCTCCAGATCGCGCCGCAACAGCGCGTAGGTGGTGATGATAAGATCCGAGCTGGAAATATGCTTGAACATGCCCTCGCGGCGGGTACCGTAAATGGTCAGCCGCTTGAGGCCGGGAACGAACTTTTCCGCTTCGCGCTCCCAGTTGGGCAGCACCGAGGTGGGCACTACAATAAGGTTTGGCCCGTCATGGTGCACGTCGATCATGTGCTGGATAAAGGCCAGGGTCTGCACGGTTTTGCCAAGGCCCATTTCGTCGGCAAGAATACCGCCGAACCCGTATTCCGAAAGGAAGTTGAGGTACGAAAGCCCTTGCACCTGGTAGCTGCGCAGGTTGGCGTTGAGCGCCTTGGGCGGCGTGATGGGCCGCACCTCGCGGAACGAGCGGATTTTTTCGCGCAGGTTGTTCCAGAAGGAGTCCGTGGCTGCGCCGGGCAGGTCTTCCAGCAGGCTGTCGAGCACAGGGGCTTCAAACTGCTTGAACTTCTGCTGCGGGGGTTTTGAAGGGTCGAGCCCCAGGGCCGTGAGCTTGTGCGAGAGCTTTTCAAGCCACGCTTCGGGCAGGCTGGTATAGGAGCCGTCCTTCAGCTGCACATAACGTTTGCCGCGGGTCCAGGCCTTCCAGATCTTTTCCAGGGGCAGGCTCTGGCCTTCGTATTCCACGTTGATGTCCAGCGAGAACCATTTTTCCTTTTCGTTGCTGACCACCTGCGCCGTGATGTTGGAAGAAGCCGTGCGCACCTTGTAGCGCGAGAGGGCCTTTTCGCCGTAGACGCGGTAGTTTTCAATCAGCTTGGGGTAGGAGTCGAGCAGAAAGGCAATGGCTTCTTCCGGCTCGAGGAACCACAGTTTGCTGGAGCGGGCCTGAAAATCCATGCCGCTCAGTTCGTTCATCAACTGGGCTTCTTCGTCCTGATGGCGGCGCACCAGATAGGTTTGCCCTTCATAGGCATAGCTGCCGGTCTGGAAGTCGGGGTTGGGCCCGTTGAGTGTGAATTCGCCGTGGCGCGTTTCATAGACGTTGTCGATTTCCAGCGTCAGCAGGCTGCCCTCTTCATCAAGGAAGAGCTTGGGATTATAGGTGGCAGGCTGGAACACCGGCTCCATGAGCTTGAGGAACTGCTGCGGTTCGTAGAGTTCCGAGGCCGGCAGGCGCGTCCACACGCGGTCGAGAAATTCGGAAATTTCTTCGTGCGGCACAACCGGGCGTTCGTAGATAAGGTTGCGCACCAGCGAAGGATAGAGGCCCGTCTGCACCGGATAGAAATTGTGCTGGTAGCAGACCCACAGGGGCATTTGCCCGTGAAAGGTGATGGGCGCGTCTTCCGGCGCGGTGCTCTCTGTCGGGTTGCGGTCGCTGGGATTGCTGCGCCCCGCCCGGATGGGCAGAGGGGGGCGGCCCTCGCGCTTGAGCAGCACTTCAAAACGGAAGCCCGAATCGTCCAGAATGGGCTTGAGCTTGAGCGCAAAAGGCGTGCTCTCGATGCGGCAGGGTTTATCCGTGTCTTTCCACAGCAGATAATATTCTTTGCGCACAGACCAGAAAAACCACGAGGTCAGCCCCTGGGGGATTTCAACCCGGTGCCCGTAATAGTCGAGGTGCTGGCCGATCTGGCGGGCCACATGCGGCAATTGGGGTGAAAATTCACACCAGTCGGGGTTCTGGATGATCTGATCCAGCGTTACCTCGTTGTGCACGCTGGAAAGCCCGGATTTGTTCTGCCGGCCACGGAAAAAGGAAACCAGCAAACGGCCCTGTTCCGGTTCAAAGCGGAATATGAGATAGTGGCGGCCTGGCTCCGGTTCCATGTCGGTAGAAAAAAAGTTGCGGAAGCTCTGTTTCCAGTCGGTGCTGGGGGGCGGGGTTTCTTCGGGGTCGCCCTGTTCCTTGCGCAGTTCTTCCACAAGGCGCAAGGCAAGTGCTGCCACATGGCGGCAGATGCCTGAGAACGCATCAGAGCAGTTGCACTGGTGGCGGGTGCTGCGGTCCGTAATGGTGAGGCTCAGGCTCGGCGTGAAGACCTGCAGGTCTTCGCCCTGGATGACGCCTTGGACGTCCCAGGTTTCGCCCTCCTGGATATTTATTTTTTGCACCTCACCTTCGGACAGGATATAGTAGGCGGCGTCGCGGATGTATTCCGGCACACTATCGTGCAGGAAAGTCTGGCACATTTCGCGAACGACGCTCTGTTCAGATCGACTCATGGGTTCCCCAAAAATACTCCGGTGAAATTTCTGGAAAATTCCAGAAACGGAGCGATGTTATGACGTTTGCGATAAATAGCACAGGTTGGGGGGCGAAAGCAATATGAAGTGTGACTTTTATGAAAAAAATAAATTTTGAGCGCGCAATCAATATGTTGGAATCAATATCAGCCCACCGGGCCACCCGATTTTACGGGAAAAAGTGGATTCGTTGGGTCACAATTTCATGTGCTTTACTGTGCATTTGTGCATCATCGGCTTTTTGCGCTGATTCTGCGGGTGATCTGCCGGAAGAATCCGACCTTGCCCCTTCGGGTGCGGCGATCAGCCAGGCTGGCCCCCCGGCCTCCGGCGGCAGCATATTTTTTGGCACCATTGGCGAGGCTTCAAATCTTATTCCCTACCTCACGTCAGACTCCGCCTCGCATGAGGTGGCAGACCTCATCTACACGGCGCCGCTGCGTTACAACAAGGATTTGCAGCCTGAGCCGTGGGCCGCAGAATCGTGGAGCATGGAAGACGGCGGCAAACGCATGCGTTTTACCCTGCGCAAGGGCATATTGTGGGAGGACGGGCAGGAACTGACCGCCGAAGACGTGGCCTTTACCTGCAAGCTGGCGGCAGACCCTGCCACCGGCAGCCCTTATGCCGAGGATTTTTTGCGTATCAAGGAACTGCGGGTCATTGACCGCTATACATTTGAAGTGCGCTATGACCAGTTTTTTGCGCGGGCGGTATCCACCTGGATGAACCCCATTTTGCCCAAGCATATTCTGGAAGGGCAAAACATCCGCTCCACGCCCTTTGCGCGCAAGCCCATGGGGGCCGGGCCGTATCGGCTCAAGTCGTGGGAGCCGGGAAGCCGTATTGTGCTTGAGGCTTCGCCCACCTATTTTGCGGGCAAGCCGCGCATTGACGAAGTGGTGTACAGGATCATTCCCGACAACGCCACCATGTTTATGGAAACCCGTGCTGGCAGGCTGGACGTGATGGATCTTTCGCCCCTGCAATATCTGCGGCAGACCTCCGGCCCGGAATGGCAGAGCCGATTCCATAAATTCCGCTACATCGCTTCGGTGTATATTTTCCTGGGTTTTAATCTGGAGCATCCCTTTTTCAAGGATGTGCGGGTGCGGCGGGCCATTTCCATGGCTATCGACCGCGAGGGCATCATCAAGGGTGTTTTGCTTGGGCAGGGGGTTCCGGCCTTTGGGCCGTTCAAGCCCGGCTCGTGGCCGTACCATCCCGGCCTCAAGCCCATGCCGAGAAACATTGCCGCCGCGCGCGCCCTGCTGGCCGAGGCGGGCTTTGCCGATCATGACGGCGATGGCCTGCTTGATCGCAACGGCCAGCCGCTGGCCTTTACCATCCTGACCAATCAGGGCAACGAGCAGCGCATTCTTGCGGCTACCGTCATGCAGTCGCAACTGCGCGAGGTGGGCATTGACGTGCGTATCCGTACCGTGGAGTGGGCGGCCTTTATCCGCGAATTTGTCAACAAGGGGCGGTTTGACGCCGTGCTGCTGGGCTGGACAATACCGCAGGATCCTGACCTGTTTTCTGTATGGCATTCATCGCAAACCTTTGAGGGCGGGCTGAATTTTACCCACTACCGCAATCCCGAGGTGGACAAGCTGCTTGAAGAAGCGCAATCCACGCCTGATCAGAAAAAGCGCGCGGAGCTGTATTATCGCATTCAGGAAATATTTGATGCGGAGCAGCCCTACTGCTTTTTGTTTGTGCCCTACGCCCTGCCAGTGGTGCAGCGGCGGTTTCAGGGCATAGAACCCGCACTGGCGGGCATAATGTATAATTTTGAAAAATGGTGGATTCCCAAAGCCTTGCAGCATACGCAGATGCAGCCCTAAACGCTCGCACCGGGAACGGGGCAGCTTTTTTGCTCTTGCCTGCTGGCTTGCAGGCGCATATTCAGACCACGCGGATTTGAACAGGCCCTGGCTGGTTGTCCAGCCGGGGCCGCTGTGTTTGTGCGCTTTGGCCTGCAATTCGGCTGCCCACGGCGTTGACAAGGCCGCTTTAGTCGGAACATAGTTCCAGAACTGGTTGAAGATATTTTTTTACGCTGTGGGTGGACGTTACGCATGATTCGTATTCAGGAAATTCTCGATAAGGTTTCGGCTGGCAACCCGAACGCGGATCTGGAGCTGATCCAGAAGGCGTATGTGTTTGCCGCCACCGCCCATGCGGGGCAAACCCGCCTTTCGGGCGAGCCGTACCTTTCCCACCCTCTGGCGGTTGCCAGCATTCTGGCGGGCATGGGTTTTGACGAACCCACCATTGCCGCAGGCCTGCTGCACGACACAGTAGAAGACACCAAGGCCACCATTGAAGAGTTGGACGAAAATTTTGGCGAAGAAGTGGCCGATATCGTCGATGGCGTTACCAAAATCAGCCAGATCACCTTTGAGAACAAGGAAGAAGCCCAGGCGGAGAATATCCGCAAGATGATCCTGGCCATGAGCCACGACATGCGGGTTCTCATGGTCAAACTGGCCGACCGTCTGCACAATATGCGCACGCTGGACTTTCAGAAAAGTCATAAACAGAAGCGTATTGCCCAGGAAACCATGGATATCTACGCGCCCCTGGCCAACCGCCTGGGTTTGTACGTGATGAAGCGCGACCTGGAAGACCTGAGCTTCAAATACATGCGGCCCGACATTTACAACCAGATCGATCACTGGCTGGACAACCATCAGGTTGTGGAAAAGCAGATCATCGGCAAGGTTGTGGGTCTGATTCAGGATCTGCTGGAATCAAACGGCATCACCGGGCAGGTTTATGGGCGCATCAAGCACAAGCACAGCATCTATAAAAAGATGCAGGCCCAGTCCATGACACTGGACGAAATGCACGACATCATGGCCTTTCGCGTGCTGGTGCAGGATATCAAGGACTGTTACGCAGTGCTGGGGCTTGTGCACTCGCAGTGGCGGCCCGTGCACGGGCGTTTTAAAGACTACATTTCCATGCCCAAGACCAACGGCTACCAGAGCCTGCACACCACGGTCATCGGGCCGGAAGGGGAGCGTATTGAAATCCAGATACGCACCGAGGAGATGCACAGGCAGGCCGAACACGGCGTTGCCGCCCACTGGCTGTACAAGGAAAAAGGCCGCGTCAACAGTAAAGACCTTGAGCAGTTTGCCTGGCTGCGCGAAATTTTTGAGCGCCAGAGTGAAGAAACAGATTCCCGCGAGTTCATGCACTCGCTGAAAATGGATCTGTTCAAGGACGAGGTCTACATCTACACCCCGGCTGGCGATGTTAAGGAACTGCCCGAAGGCGCTACACCGCTGGACTTTGCCTTTGTGATCCACACCAAGGTGGGCCAGCATTGCAGCGGCGCAAAAATCAATGGCCGCCTCATGCCCCTTGGCACGGAGCTGAAAAACGGCGACGTGGTGGAAATCCTCACCGACCCGGCGCGCAATCCCAACCGCGACTGGCTCAAGATTGTCAAAACCGCCAAGGCGCGCAGCCGTATTCAGCACTATCTGCGCACGGAAGAACGCACCCACGCCGTGACCCTTGGTCGCGAACTGCTGGAAAAAGAAGGCCGCAAGGTCAGCCTGAACGTGGGCAAAGCCACCAAGGATGGGCATCTGGCCATTGTGGCCCAGGAAATGAATTTTGACAGCGTGGATGATCTGGTTGCCGCCGTGGGCTATGCCCACACCACGCCGCGCAAGGTGCTCAACAAGCTGTATGCGGTGCTGCACCCCGAGGCCGCCACTGCTGCGGAACCCGCCACTCCCACCGTAAAGGAAAGCAAGGAAGCCGCCTCCCGCAAGGGCGAGGGCGTGGGCATTTCCGGCGTGGACGGCGTGCTCATGCGCTTTGCCAAGTGCTGCAACCCGGTGCCGGGCGATCCCATTATTGGCTACATCAGCCGTGGGCTTGGTATCAGCGTACACCGTGCCGACTGCCCCAACGTGGCCAATATGGAGCCGGAGCGTCTTATTTCCGTGCATTGGGACGGCATGGAAGAAAAGCCCTACGCAGCTGGCATCTTCATTATCGCCAAGAACGAACAGGGCGTTCTGGCCAAGGTTGCCGAGGTCATGGCCCGCAACGGCGTCAACATTATTGGCCTGAACATGGACAATCAGGTGGATGGACGTGCCAAGCTGCGTATTACCGTAGAGGTGCGCGACGCCACCCAGCTCTACCAGCTTATTGAAGCCATCCGCGTATTGCCGCCCATTTTTGAAGTGGTGCGTGATACTGAGGCTGAGGCTACGTAATCCGCATTTAAACGCGCGGTAAAAAGCCGACTGCTTCTCGTGAGGCAGTCGGCTTTTGCAGTTTCAGCTAGTGAGCATCTCGTACACTGATAGATTTTATCGAACCGCGGTTTGGGAATCCTGACTGGCCGTTTGGCTTCGCATTAAATGTTCTTGTGCCTCACGCAGAAGCCAGCCAGTTCAGCGCCTAATGGGGATATTTTTTGGACATTTCCGAATAATTACTCCCAATCCAGCTCTTGACATTTTTACGGCCCTGAATTGTTGATGGCAATTTTTCGTGAATCATCCATTCGCAGATCTGACGGGTGCGGATTTCAAGATCCGCACCGCCGTTGCCAGTAAGCGAGTTCAGCAGGCTAAGCACCTCATAGCCTTCTTTTCGGCTAAAGCGGTCTGCGTCTTCTTTTGTTTTTTTGGGGTCATCACCTGGTACAGCCTCCCAGCTATAATCCTTATAAATCAAATCCTTCTTTGTGATAGCGGGCATTTTAACCTCCTGGCAAAATGTGTTTTCGTAAATAGTTTTATGCATATAAAAAAGTATATCAAGAAAAATTTCTGGTGGGATATCCGAGGGGGTACTTATGCCTATGCGATGAAAATGGTCGTGCTTTTAAAGGATACAATTGCGGACGTTATCTTTTCCAAGGTTTCCTTTGCAGGCTATTTTTATTTTCCCGTCGCTCCCGCTATTTTTATCTATAGTACTTGCAGGTGATTGCTCTGCAACGGAGTGGATAGTACCGTGTTTTAAAAAACTGACATGCATTTGCCATATGGCGGCTGCCCCGCAAAATTCACTTACAACACATTGATAATCAAAGGAAAGCCATGAGGGAAAATAAAACAACGCTTCAGGTTTCTTTGCGGGAAGCCTTCCTTTACTGGTTCAAGCTCGGATTCATCAATTTTGGCGGGCCTGCAGGGCAGATCGCCATGATGCATAAAAATCTGGTGGATGGCAGGGAATGGATCAGCGAAAAGGTTTTTCTGCGGGCGCTCAATTTCTGCATGCTGTTGCCGGGGCCGGAAGCGCATCAACTGGCCGTGTACATAGGCTGGCGGCTCAACGGCTACTGGGGCGGAACCATTGCCGGGCTGTGCTTTTTGTTCCCCTCGGTGATTCTGATGCTCTTTCTTTCATGGCTGGCCGCCGCGCAGGGGCAGGTTCCCTTTGTGGCCGGTATTTTCCACGGAATCGCCGCCGCAGTTGTGGCCATTGTTATTGAAGCGCTTATCCGGCTTTCAAAAAAATCACTCAAGCACCCAGCACTGTACGCATTTGCTGGCGGCTCGTTTTTACTTGGGCAGTTTCTTGGTGTATCCTTTCCGGTGATTGTTTTGCTGGCTGGTGTGGCGGGTGTCATCCTTGGCAAGCTGCGGCCAGACATTTTTTGCCAGAAAAAGCCGGGAACAAATGAATGCCTGACTGACGCACCAGAATCTTTCGCCAATCTGCCGCCTCTGACGCACCTTTTCAAGGTGGTGGGGATATTCGCCGCAATCTGGATGGCTGTGATTCTGCCCATTTTCGCATGGCGGGGCATCGGCGACATACTTTCCCAGATATCCATTTTTTTCAGCAAAGCGCCCTTTGTGACCTTTGGCGGCGCATATGCCGTGCTTGCCTATATTGTAGAGCATGCAGTGAACCTTGGCTGGCTGACGGAAAAGGAAATGCTGCTGGGCCTAGGCCTTGCGGAAACAACCCCCGGCCCGCTGATCATGGTGACGCAGTTTGTGGGCTTCATCACCGCGTGGAACCAGCCCGGCGGCCTGACGCCCATGACGGCGGGCATTCTGGGCGGCCTGCTCACCACCTTCACCACGTTTTTGCCAAGTTTTATGTTCATATTTGCTGGCGCGCCCTACATTGAGGCTATTACGGCCAACAAAAAACTCAATGCCGCGCTTACGGGCATATCCGGCGCGGTGGTGGGCGTGGTGCTCAAGATCGGCGTGTTCTTTGCCTGGAACACATTTTTCCCGGCTACGGGATTTGATGTATTTGCCGTGACTGTTGCGCTGGTGTCGCTGGTGGCCTTGGTGCGCTTTAAACTTTCCATGCACGCGCTGGTGGGGTTGAGCGGGCTTGCCGGGCTGGTCTGGCAGATAGTCTGATACCTTGTGTGTGCAAGGCGGCTCTTCACTGACCTGGGGCAGGCCAGGCGATGCCGTCTTGCCCGCGCAGGATTTTTATCCTTAACGTCAAACACGTCTGGGGGAAGGTATGAACGCAACCATTACGCCGCAGGAACTCCAGGGCATGCTGACCGCCAATTCCGCGACTGTTTGCGATGTGCGCAGGCGGGCTGATTATGAGGCTGACCCGCGCACAATCCCCGGCGCTGCATGGCATGACCCTGAGCTGGTGGACGTGTGGGCGGCGCAACTGCCCAAGGACAAGCCCGTAGCCATTTATTGCGTGCGGGGCGGCTCTGTAAGCAAGTCTGTTCAGGAGGCTTTGGGACAGGAAGGTTTTGATGTGCAGTATGTGGAGGGCGGGCTGGTCGCCTGGGATGAAGCCCATAAGTAGCTGAGCGCCGCGTAAGGGGAACCCAACGCTGCATTGTGTTTGCCGCAAAGGAAACGCCGCTTCCCTGGGAAGGGAAGCGGCGAAGCCTGCGCGCCGGGAAGGGAACGGCGCTTACAAAAGGCTCAGAGGCTTAGAAGCTGTACTGGAAGACAACCTGGGCTTTCCAGGCGTCCTGCTTGTCAAAGCTGCCGTTGCCAGCGCCGTTGTTGTAACCGGCCTTTTTCCAGGTGTCCTTGTCGATCATGTTGGCAACGTAGCCGAGTTCCAGATTCACACTCAGGTTTTCGTAGGCCTGCCATGTGTTGACAAGGTTGAATTCCAGCAGCCCGTCATTGGTGGTCAGGTAGGGGCCGTCGCCTCCGTAGCCAGCCTGCCAGGAGGAGGCATCCTTCATGTACTTGACCATGGAGGTGGCGTTGGTGCCGCCCCAGTATGCCAGGCGGAAGGTGTGGGAGACGTTTTCAATAAAGCTCATGTCTTTCAGCTGTGCGCCGATGCCCCAGGTGCCGGCATAGCTCATGCTCCAGTCGCAACCATTGGCAACCGGGCTCCAAGAAAGGTTGCCGTCGCCGATGAAGGAGGTAAAGTTGCCCGCGCCAGCAATGGAAGGCATGCGCTCGGAGCCGTTCTTCACGTTTCCGTCGTCACCGCTGGCGTACCAGCCGAAGATGCCGGGAACGCCCCAGTCCAGCTTGTATTCAACAAGGGCTTTCGCCAGCCAGCCCTGACGCTCGGTGCTGGCGCGCACGCTGTCCACGCCGCGCTTGAGCACATCGTAGCGGCCCATGGCCTCAGAGTAGCCGTAGTTGATGTCAAATTCGATGTTCAGGGGATCGAACATGGTGATGGCCACCGGCAGACCCGCCCAGAACACGGAGCCGTATTGCTTGTTGGTGCTGGAGGAATTGAGGGGATTCAGACCGTTGGCGTAGTTGAAGCCGGGGTTGGTGCCGGGAATGGTGAGGCCAAGTTTGCCGTCGCTGGTTTCCCAGGGCGAACCGTAGGTTTCATCATCCAGGCCGCGCAGGGAGTTTTTGCCGCGCAAGCCGTACATGGCCCAGGGGGTGACTTCGACACCATCAAAGCTCAGGGGCATGGAGAGCATGAACAGATCAAGGTTGTCGAGGTAGTTGGTCTTTTCCGTGCTGGATTTGCCATTGCCATCGACAAAGTCACCATTAAAGTTGTCGTTGACCGGGCGCGCCCACATGAAGGTGAGGCCCACGTTTTCGTTGAACTTGTAGTTGGCGGTCAGGGCTGCAACATCGCAGTCCATAATGGCGGAGCCGCCAGCAACGTTGGGCATTGCGGCAGCCTGGAGGCCCATGCGCACACGTGCGTCAGTCTGGGGGATCAGCCAGTCGATGTAGGCGTTTTTAACCTTGACCTGGTTGTTCCCGTCAGCGCCGAGGGCTGCGCCATCGCCCGATTTGCCCCACTGCTGGTCGCCGATTTCAAAATACACCGTGCCGGACAGAGCCTCGGAGGCCACGGCGTCCAACTGGAGGCGGATGCGCTGGGAAGCGCCAAACTGGTCTTCGGTATTGGTTTTGGACTTGGCTCCGTCAGTATCTCTGGTGTTCTTGGTGAGGACGCCTTCGCCCACGCCAAAACCAACCAGCCATTCGCCCTTGGCCTTGAAGTCAATGGCCTTGGCCCCCCCGGCCACGCCCATCAGCATGCCTGCTGCAAGCAGGGTGACCATGCACACTTTTTTGAAGCGGTTCAGACCATTCCTTTCTCGTGAACTCATTCCTTTCTCCTCCGTAAAGGGTTTGCGCAGCGGCTGCAGACACCACAGGCTTTTGCAACGCGCGCGTTATGCTTCCAGAAGACATCCCTGACGGGCAGGCTCTTGCCCTGGCGTCAGGGATGTCCTTTGCCTAAACGCCTCTCTCTGCCGCAAGCGAGGGGGCGATCAGTTTTCCGCGTGGTGGTTCTTGTGGTGGCCGCACTTGCAGTTGGCGCAGTTGCCCTTGCAGACGTGCTTTTTCTTTTGCTCGATAAGAACGCGATTGCCGGTAACGGCCATGTCAAAACCGCTTTTGCCCTTGAACACGATGCGTTCAGTGCTGAGGCCGCCCAGCAGGAGCGAGGTTTTGAGGGCGTCAACGGCGGAAGGGTGAGGGTTGGCTACGTGCCGCACGTCAATGAAAATGCGTTTGCAGTTGGCCTGATTGCACTCAAGAAGCTCAATAAGCGCAGTGGCCTGGGGAGGATCGAAGCGGGAAGAAACGGATATGTGGAGGTTGTCGTGGCTGAAACGGTGGCTTAAACCCGTATGATCGGTAAACACCGGCTGCTGATCCATATTTTTATCTCCGCTTTGCTGAATGTGCATGGCGGTACACTGTCACAGGCAGAGCTTTGTGTCAATAAAAATGAAATTACTTTTCAAATTCAAATTATATCACACTGATTTTATTATTAAAAAATGTACAAAAAATTGTATTTTCTGATAACATGCTCAATTGGAAAAGAAAGATTGCTAATCGATTTTATGGCTGCAAATAAGGACGGCGTGGAGAGTCCTGATGGCATTGGCAATAAAGAGGGGCGGATGCTCCCAAGGAACATCCGCCCGCTGTGCAGAAGGAGGATTTGTTAACGCTTATGCGGCCTTGATGCTGCCGTCTTGCACATGGAACAGCGCTGCCTGGGGTTCTGCCTTGCGCAGCAGCTCCGCCATGTGCGGCTGGCAGGTAAAGTAGAGCAGCTGATGGGCCTTGCCCTGGCTGCCGCCGGTCAGTTCCACAAAGGCGCGCGCGGTGCGCTCGGCCCTTTGCGGGTCAAAGTTGACCAGCACTTCATCCATGATAACTGGCAAGGGCGCCGCATGCAGGGCATGATTTTTTATGTAGGCCAGCCGCAGGGCCAGATAGGCCTGCTCGCGCGCGCCACGGCTCAGATTTTCCGGCGCTATGGGTTCGCCCTGCGCGGGCAGGATGGCAAGGCTGGCGTCTTCCAGCGAGGCGTTGATGCCGCGCCAGCGCTGACCCGTAATGCGGGTGAAGATGCTTGAGGCAAGGCGGATGACCTCTGGCTGGCGCTCCAGCTCAAAGGTGCGCTTGGCAGTTTCAAGGATGCTGCGGGCAAGGGCCACGCGGCTCCAGGCAAAGGCCATGCGCTCCATGTCTTCCACAAGGGCTGCCTCCTGTTGCAAAAGCTGCGAAAGCTCGTCTGTGCGTGAAAGGGCGTCCACCTTGCTGCGCAGTTCCGCCACGCGCTTGACCAGATTCTCTTCCTGCTCCTGAATGCCTGTCAGTTCTTCACTGATGGTTGCGCTGCGGCGCTCCTGACTTTCCTGATCCTCATGCTCGAAGGAATCGAGAAATTCCTTCATGGGGGTTTTGTCCGCAGCCAGCCGCAGGGCGTCTTCCAGATCCTGACGGCGCAGGGTGAGCGCGCGCAGTTCTTCGTGCAGCGCGGCCTGACGCAAAAACTCTTCCGCATCGTGCGCGCCCGCCATGGCAAGCAGGGAGCGTTCCGCGCTCCGGGCGCTTTCGAGGGCGGCTTCCGCAGCGCGGGCCTCGTCCTCCATTTCCGTCACTTCATTATCAAGGTTGCGGCGGCGGCTCTGCGCCTGCGACATGGCTTCCGCCGCTTCCAGCGCGGCATCAAGGCTGAGCAGCCAGTCTGGGCGGTTGTCCGCATCCTGTTGTGGCGGCAAGCCAAGCTCCGCCAGCAGGGCTTGCAGCGGGTCGCGCAGGGCAGCCAGCTCTGTACGGCCCTGAGTGAGCTGCGACTGGGCACGTTGCACCGAAGCCTCGGCAGCGAGACAGTTTTCCATGTACTTCAGGGCTTCCCGCACCGTTTCGGGGTCAAGGTCGGTGCCGAGGCCAAGATCATGCAGGCAGGCCGTCCATTGCGAGCGCGCTTCGTTGAGCCGCTCCTGCGCCTGACGCAGTTCCGCGCTGGCTTCCGCCTGACGGGTGCGGGCGCGGTTGAGCTCGCTCTGCGAATTTTGCAACGCGGCTTCGGCCTTGATGCGCAGTTCGCGGGCGGCATCAGCCTCGCGGCAGGATTCAAGCACTTGCCGCACAGCCTCCGCCAGCGAATCTGAATCCGCGTTGGCGGGCAGGCGTTCAGCCACGGCAGGCACCAGACGCATACGGGCTTCTGTCTGACGCAGGTCGTCATCCAGGGTTTGCAGCTCCGCATCGGCGGCGGCAACACCGCCAAAGGCGAGCCGTGCTGATTCCGCTCTGGCAAAAAAGGCAGCCGCGCCCTCGGGCGAGGGCACATTGGCCACATGCAGGGCCAGCATGAATTCGTGCCAGCGGCGGCGGGTCTGTTGCACAATGCCTTCAACCTCGGAGCGTACGGCCTGCCGTTTGCTCACTTCCGTGCGGGCAAGATCCATGGCGTGTTTCAGTTCGTCCATATCCTTGCGGGCGCGTTCTTCTTCAAAGCATTGCTCACGTTCGTGCTCAAGCAGCACTTCTCTTGCTTCAAGCGTCACCAGGTCCATGCTCTGCACACCAGCCGCCGCGCAAAGCTGGCTGGCCTGTTCGTCCAGCTCCGCCACATGGGCCGCACACGAATCGCGCCTGCCCTGAAGTTGCAGATGTTCCATCTGGCGGCGTTTTGCTTCCGCCCCAGTGTGCGGCACACCGCCAGCCATGAAGCCAACGCCGCAGAGCAGCAGCAGATAGCCGGACCACAGGCTCACGGGCAGCTCAATGTCGGCCGTGAGGGCAATGCTCGTGATGCCCATGCGCCAGTATGCCAGCAGCATGCCCGCGCCGCCAAGAAAGAAAGCAAGGCCCAGAACCAGCAGTGGCAGGTTTTTTACTCGTGTGACGGGCGGCTCATTGCCGATGCGGGCGCTGAGTTCTTCCAGTCGCTCGCGCTCCGTGCCCAAGGTGGCGGAAAGGGCGCGCAGCTTGCGCAGGGCAAGGGTTTGCCCGTCCAGATCCTCGCGGGTGGGGCCGTTTATGTGGCGCTGTTCTTCGCGCAGGGCTTCCACGCGGCCCTTGACCGCGGCAACCTGTTCCTCCGCCTGGCGCACGTCCTGCGCGGCATCGTCAGCCTGATGCATTTTCTCCTGCACATCGGCGGCGAGAACAAGGGCTTCTTCCTGCCGCGAAAGGAGCGAATCAAGCAGGGCTTCTGCCTGAGCACCGTCACTTGCGCCGTTGACCACCAGCCGCAGCGGGTTGAACGCTCTGGAAAATGTTGTTTTTGCTTCGTTCACCGCACGTTGACGCAGGGGGCGCTGGCGGCGGGCTTCTTCCTGCCGGGCAAGGGCCTGACGCAGGTTGTCGCGGGCATCGTCATCCAGCGCTGCGGGCGGCGCGGGCAGCAGGTCAAGAGCGGCAGTGTTGGAGGCCACCTCGCGTTCTGCGCTTTCCACTTCGCGGTTGCTCTGGGTGAGGCTGTCCACTGCGGCCTGATGGGCCGAGGCGGCGGCGCGCATTTCCCGTCCCTGGCGTTCAATATCCTCGCGGGCAAAGAGGGAGCGGTCGGTGGCCCGGATGCGGTCGCACGACCAGTCCGGCCCGAGGCGCGAGAGTTCGCGGCTGAGGTCTTCCTGCGCGCGCAGCAGGGCTTCTTCCTGCGCGGGCAGGGCGCTTAATGCCTGCCGGAAACCGCTTTTGCGTTCGGCCATGCGGCGCAGTGCGGGCAGGGCCTCCAGCAGGGGATAATTGATTTCAAGTTCGTCCCGCCGCTGGCGCAGCCGGGTGAGTTTTTCCATCTGCGCGGCCCATTGCCGCTCGCAGCCCTCGCGGGCCTCCTGCGCGCGGGCAAGGCGCTCCCTGCCGTTTTCGGGAAAGGTGGCGCTTATGGGGTCAAGCCGTTCAAGGCGCGCGCCCGCCATGCGCCATTCGTTCCACTGCAACCACACGCCAAGGCGGCGTTCAAGGATGCGGCGTTCTTCTTCAAGCTGGAGTTTGCGGTGGCGCAGGTTTGCCAGATCATCGCGCTTTGCGGCAAGGTCCATTGCCATGCTGTCGTACCCGGCGCATTCCTGCTCCAGTTCGATCTTGCGTTGCCGCAGTTCGGCAAGCTGGCGCAGGGCGGCGTTGAGGGCGGGCTTGCTGCCGCCGCTCTTGAAAATTTCATCGGCCTGTTTGTCCAGCAGCTTGAGCGCCTCGCCGGGCGAACGCAGCCCCGGCCCGAAGCTTGCGCCGTACAGGGCGTTGCGCACGCCTTCGTCAGTGAGGCTGCTGAGGTCTTCAAGCTCTGTGAGGCTGAAGCCGAACACGTTGCGGTACACATCGCGGCTCACGCCGGAGAGCATCTGGCGCAGCATGTCCGGTTCCAGCGGTTTGCCTTCCGGATCAGTGAGGGTGAGCACGCCGCCGTTGCTGCCGGGCCGCCGGGTAAGGCGCAGAATGCCGCGCTCGTCCGAGCGCAGTTCCATGCTGCCGCCGGGCTGCCCGCCGCGCAGGGGGCCGGGAATCCGCTTGTATTCCTTGTTGCGCGGGTCAGGATAACCAATGAGCATGGTGCGCAGAAATTCCAGGCAGGTGGACTTGCCCGCTTCGTTTTCACCCAGAAAAATGGAAAGCCCCGGCGAGAGATTTTCAACGCTCACATCAGAAAAAATACCGAAGCCGTCCATGTGGAAGGACTGGATATACATCAGCGTGCCTCCAGAAGATCCGTGCACAGGCGTTCGGCCTCTTCCAAAAGGGCTCGCATACGCGCATCGTCGGGTTGGGTGAGAATATGGCGGAGCTGCCCGTGGTCATAGACCTGTTTCAGCGCCGGGGTTGCCACATCGTGCAGGGTGTCGCTGCTCTGCGCCATGCGCTCGGCCAGCCGCAGGGTTTCGCCAAGCAGGTCTTCACGTTGCAGGTACTGGGCACGGTCGATGGCGGGGCTTGTTTCGGCCACCATGTCCTTGATCCACACGCTGGGGGTGCCTGTTTGCAGGTGCGCCAGCCGTTCGGCAAGGTCTTCCTGATTGGGGGCATCGCGCAGGGCGGCGTCAAGCGGGGTGCGCCCGTGCAAAACCACACGGGCCATCAGGGCCTCGCAGCCGGGGTCTGTGGCTTCGGCGGCCTGTTCCAGCGCCCGGGTCATTCTGTTTTCCACCTCATTGAGGTGGGCCACATCGTCAAGCTCAACCTGCACCCTGGCCCACTGCACGGGGCCCAGACGCACAAAATCCTCGTTGCAGGCATAGCCGCCGCCCGGTTGCGGGCTTGCCGTCACCCGCAGGCAGCCGCGCGGCCCCGGCTCGTTGACGTGCAGGCCCTGAGCGTTGCCGCTGTACGCGATAAAAGGGGCGGTGCAAAGTGTGGCCCGCTCGTGCACATGGCCCAGCGCCCAGGCGTCAAGCCCGGTATTTTTGAGATCGTCCAGCGAGCAGGGGGCGTAGCGGTCAGCCTTGCTCTGGCCTTCGACCGTGCAGTGCAGAACGCCAAGCTGAAAGCAGTCGTGGTGCTGGTCGCGCCGGAACAGGCGGGCCAGGTTGCGGCCTTCCTTGATCTTGGCGTGGCTGATGCCGTGCACCACGGCCACGACCTTGCCGTCTTTTTCTACCGTGTGGCTTTCGGCATCCGGCCCGAAAACCGTTACGTTGTCCGGCCACTGCACAGCCGCCAGCCTTGATGAAAGGGGGTCGTGGTTGCCGTGCGCCAGAAAAACGCGCACTCCGGCATCACGCAGGCGGCGGCAGCCGTCGCACAGCTTGAGTTGGGCTTTAACGCTGTGGTTTTCCTCATTATACACGTCGCCAGCCAATATGAGAAAATCTGGCTTGTCTGATTCGCAAAGCCGAAAGAGGCGGTCCATGGCCTTGAAGGTGGCCTCTTGCAGCAGACGCGCCAGATGCCCACCCTGCGCAGCCGTGCGGGAAAGCCCCTGAAACGGCGTGTCCAGATGCAGATCGGCGGCGTGAATATAGCGGATGCCGTCCATGTAAAAGCCTCGTTTATGGATTTGTAGGAAAATATTGATTAAATCTAGACTTTTTCAAAATAAATGACAAGCGCAACGGCCAATTACGCCATTGCTTCAGACATGACAGCGCAGTTACAACAGTGCGCCAGAAAATTTGTGCTGCAAATACAGGTGGATGGAAAGCTGGTGCAGACAGTGTCGGAGGGGGTAGAAAAAAGCCAGACCGCCGATTTGCCGGAGGTCTGGCCCTGGAGTTGCGCTGAAAAAGCGGCTTGCCGGATTTATTCCTGCACTGCGGGGTTGCCGTGCACAGGCAGGGAGCCATTGCGGATAAAGTGATCCACAAGGCCGAAAACTGTTTCATTGCCGCAGAAGTTTCCTGCGGCTATGGCTGCCTTGTAGGCAGGCAGGTTTGCCTCAAAGCGTTGCAGCAGTTCCGGCTCCAGCGTGAGCATGTCGGCCTGCATGCCGTAGTTCAGGCGTTCAATATAGAGCGCGTTGAAGCGCTGTTCCACCATGGCCTTGAGGGGTAGGGTGAGTATGGGTTTGCCCAGGTGCAAGGCCTCGCCCATGAGGGTATGCCCGCCGCCCTGGATAACGTAGGAGCAGCCCTCCAGCAGTCGCAGAAAGCCTTCTTCGCTTTTGCGCATGAAGATAACGTTGTCCTCCTGCCCATCGGTGCGGTCGTAGCCGAAGACGTAGCAGGTCTTGCGCGTGGCTGCGCGCAGAAAGTCCACCAGCTTGCGGTGGGTTGAATTGCTTTGGTACACGAGCACGTGGCCGTCATCGCGCGGGTTGAGCGCAAGCACGCTGTCGCGCAGGATTGGCGGGGCTACGCGCGCCTTGTACTGCGGCAGCACCGGCGGCGAGTAGAAAGATATGATGAGGTTTTCTGCCGTGGGGCGGAAGAGATAGCGCGGGGTGAGGCCCTGCACAAAGGTATCCCACCACATGTTGGGCGGCAGGTTGTGCTGGCAGCAGGTGATGATGTGCTGATGGTCGAGGGTCAGGCAGGGCAGACCGGCCTTTTCGGCGGCGCGCGGCACAAAATATTCCAGATCGGTCATGCAGACATCGGGCTGGAATTCATCAATGAGCCGCGACACCTGATCAATATAGCGCTGCCTGTGCCACAGCAGGGGCAGGGCCCGGCTGATGGTGGCGGCCATGTCCACCTTGTAATCCTTGAACACCGTGCCCAGGTTGGGCAGTCGGCGCACGGGGAATTCCGGCTCAAGAATTTTTGGGGCGTCGTCGTCCGCCACAAAAAGAAATTCGTGCCGTGAAAGGCGGCGGGCTATGGTCAGGCCGCGCATGGCGTGCCCGTGGCCTGTGCCGTGAATGCCGTAAAGTACGCGCGCCATGGTTCTCCTTTATGCCTGCCGCAGAATAGGCGGCGGGTTTGCGGCGGCAAGCCTACCAATGCAGGGCAGCAGCGTCAATTGCTCGCCTTGACGCACAGGGGCCTGTTTATCTACCATCACGCAGTATTTGCTATTTGTCACACCTGACTGCGGGGCGCACAAGCGCCAGCGGAGCATACATGCACGAGCCCAGCACCGGGGCGAGCCCGCAGGGGCCGCTCTGCAACGTGACCATCCCGGTTTTTAACAGGCCTGCGGCCACGGAGTGCGCCATCCGCGCCCTGGCAGCTACCTCCCGCGAGGTGCCGTTCCATCTCACGGTGGTGGACAACGGCAGTGAGCCGGAGCTTGTAAAAAAGCTGCTGGCCTTGCGGGCAGAGGGCTTGATCGACCATCTTTTTTTGCTGCCGCGCAATATGGGCGTGGCCTGCGCAGCCAATGTGGGCTGGCAGCTTGTGCCCGCGCCTCTGTATATGAAGCTGGATAACGATACCGCCATTGTGCGCAAGCACTGGCTGCGCGACCTGCTGGCCCTGTGGAGCCACGGGCAGCCGCTCTCCAATCTTGGCGGCGCGTTTAACCGCGAAATGCTGCGTAAAACTCCCGGCAGCCTGCAAACCCCGCACGGCGAGCTTGGGTTGTGCGTGGGCAATCTGCCCGGTCAGGCCGTGCTTGTGCCGCAGGCTGTTTCTGAAATACTGGGTTTCTGGAATGAGGAATACGGCCTCTACGGAGGCGAGGATGGCGATTACGGCCTGCGCATGCAGGCGGCGGGCCTGCCGCAGTACTATTATCTTGGGCCCGAGTATTTTGAGAACATCCGGGAAGACGATGACGCGCGCGAAACCTATGCCGCACGCGGTATAGACAAACGCAGGTTGCACCGCGAACTGGTGGTCAGGGATAACCTGTGCATGGGCAAGCTGTTCATGAATAAAATTCTTTACCTTTCCGGCCTGCGCTCTCTTGCGCCACTACAGCGCTATGCTGTAGACGATGTGGACGGGCAGGGCCGGGTGCGGCTGACCGAACGTAAGGAATACAAGGAATTTCAGCGCGATCTTGCGCAGGTGGCCGCAGGGCTGAATGCCCGATTTCGGGATTATGTCATGTCCTACAAACTGGATGCGCCTACGGCGGACGCCATGCGACAGGTGCTTGAAAAGCACGCGCAGGCAACAAAAATTGATAAGGGGCTGTGATGAACGCACGTAAAGTCAGAGAAGACCTGGGCCGCGCCAAGGCCTGTTGCGCGCGCCGCGATACGGAACGGGCGCTCTTTCTAACCATTTCGGCCCTCAAGGAACTGGGCGGCCAGAGCGCCCCGCTTGATCTGCGCGGCGATTTTCGGGCCGCAGTGGCGGATCTGGCTGTTGATCCGGAGCTGAAAGCCGCTGGAGCGCCAGCCTTTGCCTATACTCCCGGTGCGGAAAAGGAGTTGTTCCTGCTTCTTTCACAGCTGTACCGCTCGCTGAAAGGGCAGGAAAAAGAAGAAGAATATCAGGCGGCCTTGCAGCGCAAGCTGAATCTTGACCACGGCTTCAGCGACGGCAAAAAGTTTCTGGCAGAGGGCAAACCGTCAGAGGCTGATGCATGTTTTGCCGAGGCCCTCAAACACTACAAGGACGAAAAGGCCATCTTTGGCATGATGGCCCGGGCCATGATGGATGCGGGCGAATATGTGCGCGCCATGGGGCATGCGCGGGCCGGCCTCAAGGAACTGCCGGACGATGCGGAACTGACGCGCATTGTGGAGGAGTGCACCCGCCTGCGTCAGTAAATCTTTCGGCGTATTTTTTGCATCGTTCTGACGAAAACTTGGCGGCGGCAAAAGCTGCCGCAGGGAGTCGTCATGAACGGTCACAATCGTGTGAAGTCAGTTCCCTATATGGCATTGAGCGCGGCGCTCTTTGGTTGCGCACTGTTCTTTGCCGTTACCCTTTGGCGCGGCGAAAGCATGGGTGAAAGCGGACAGTTTGCCTATACCCCTGGTTTTGATGTGCGGGCGGATGTGGTCAATTCCGTGCGGGTTGTGCCGCTTGCGGGAACCGCCCTGCGCAGCCCCAGCGTGAACGCGGATAAATCTGCGGCTGTTTCCCTGGCCTACTAGGCTGTTTTTATTTTGAAAAGTTGGATTGCCTCGCAGTAGTAGCGGGCGGCCCGTTTTTTGTGTATAGTTTGTCACCTTTTTTGATCTTGTCCTTTCAGCGGTCATTCTGCTGAAGGGCTGACGTGTCGCGCGTAGTTCTGAAAAGGAGATGCAGAAGTGTATTTTTGGTCCGCTCTTTCTGTCCGTAACTGAAGATCACTAATCGGGAACGGTTCTTCCCTTTGTTTCAGATTGCAATTACCTGTAATTTTTACCGTATTGCTTGTAAAACATAGTAATTTGCCATGTTATATTGACTTTGTTTCAGAATGTGCCTACATTGTACAAGATGCCCGATTAGAATGGATGAAAAGCCTTATTGTTCTCGTCACTGTAGTGCCATGTTTAACTTCCTTATTTCTCCATAATATTAGTGAGTTACTGACCGATACTTTTTGTTCGGCAATAACATCACGCATTCTTTAAAGGACATGTTTGCGTTATGAATTGGGACTGGGACAAACTTCAGGAAAAAAGACAGAAGCAGGGTTCTAACCCTCCGCCCCGACCTCCTCAGGATGTGGATTCTGACGATATGGGGCAGGAAGAAGAAACCCCTCGTGCCAGGCGCACCCCTTTTAACAACGGCCGTGGCCCCGGTGGTGAAAACCCTTTTTCCAAAATAGCCCGCATGCGCTTTCCCAATGGAAGGGCGGCTGGTCTTGTGGGTTTTGCCATTGTGGTTCTGTGGCTTCTCTCGGGTATTTATATTGTTAATCCCGATGAACAGGGTGTTGTGCTGCGCTTTGGCAAGTATGACCGCACCGAAGGGCCCGGCCCGCACTACGCGTGGCCTGTTCCCATTGAGTCTGTATACAAGCCGCAGGTGACGCAGGTTTTGCGCAGCGAGGTGGGCTTCCGCTCCGTTGGGCAGGCGGCCACCTTCCAGCAGGGGCAGTTGCGCACTATTCCGGAGGAAGCCTCCATGCTCACGGGCGATGAAAACATCGTCAACGTGCAGTTCAGTGTGCAATACAAGATCAGCGACCCTGTGGACTACCTTTTTAACGTTACCGCGCCCGCAGCGCTGGTGCGCAATGCCGCAGAGGCGGCCATGCGCGAGGTCATCGGCAACAGCCAGATCGACTCTGCCATTACCGATGGCAAACTGAAAATTCAGAGCGAAGCCACCCAGTTGCTGCAAACCGTGCTTGACCGCTACGGCGCGGGTATACAGGTGCTGGCCGTGCAGTTGCAGGATGTGCACCCCCCGCACGAAGTTATTGACGCGTTCAAGGACGTGGCAAGCGCCCGTGAGGACAAGAGCCGCATCATCAACGAGGCCGAGGCCTACCGCAATGAGCTGCTGCCCAAGGCCAGGGGCCAGGCTGCCGCCATGGGCAACGAGGCCGCTGCCTATAGCGCAACGCGCGTGCGTAACGCAGAGGGTGATGCCTCCCGTTTTGAAGCCCTGCGCATAGAGCACGACAAGGCCCCCAAGGTCACGGAACAGCGCCTCTATTTTGAAGCAGTAGAAGACATTCTTTCCAACGCGAACGAAAAGGTGCTTATGGACAATCCGGCTGCTGCCCGCGCTTTGCCCTATCTCACCTTGCCTGGTCTCGGCGCTCCTGCTTCGCCCAAGACGCTGGAGAAGAAATAATGAGTAAAAATCCTCTGGTACTGATTCTTGTTGCTCTGGTACTGCTTATCGTTGTTACCCAGGGATTCTTTACCGTTCACCAGACCCAGAAGGCTCTGGTATTGCAGCTGGGTGAACCGCTTTCGCGCGTGTACGGGCCTGGCCTGCATTTTAAAATTCCTTTTATCCAGAACGTGGTCTATTTCGATGCCCGTGTTCTGGACTATGAAGCGCGCTCCCGAGAGGCCTTTACCGTAGATAAAAAGGCCATTGTTCTTGATAACTATGCGCGCTGGAAGATCATTGATCCCCTGCAGTTTTACCGCACCATGCGTTCCATTCCCGGCGCGCAGGCGCGGTTGGACGACGTTGTCTATTCACAACTGCGGGCGCTTGTGGGTGCGTATACCCTTACAGAGGTCGTGTCCTCCCACAGGGCGGCCATTATGAAGGAAGTGACCAACAAGGTTTCCGACCTCATGCATGGCTACGGAGTCGAGGTGCTGGATGTGCGCATCAAGCGTACAGACCTGCCACCTGAAAACCAGCGTGCGATTTTTGGTCGCATGCGGGCCGAACGTGAACGGCAGGCAAAGCAGTACCGTTCGGAAGGTGAAGAGGAGTCGACGCGTATCCGTTCCGATGCCGACCGCCAGCGCGCGGTTATTCTGGCAGAGGCGGCGCGCGCCGCGCAGATAGAACGAGGGCAGGGCGATGCCAAGGCTGCGTCAGTTTACGCCCAGGCCTATAACAAGGCCCCCCAGTTCTATGCGTACCAACGCTGGCTTGACGCCATGCGTAAATCGCTAAAAGAGAACAGCAAGCTGGTGCTTTCCAACGAAACGCCACTGCTCAATCAGCAACATTGATGCGTGGTTTTCCACGCCAGGAGTCAAAGAGTTATGCCCGGTTTTGCAGAGATATATGAACGCATCAAGTTGGCCACCAACAGCCGTACACAGGTTGAGCTGGCCGAGGTTCTGGACATCCGTCAGTCCAGTATTTCCGATGCGAAACGGCGCAATTCCGTGCCCGGTGACTGGTTCATGAAGCTTTTCGAGAAGTTTGGGCTGAACCCTGACTGGCTCAAGCAGGGTGTTGGCCCCATGTACTTGCGCACCGAGCAGGGCTATGTGCCAGAAGACGCACCGGCCTCACTTGCCGAAACAGCTGCCCACTATGGAGATGCCATGGCCCGTGGCGGCATCCATTCCGTGTACGACGCCAAGTGCGTCTACAATGATGATGCCCCCCGTCCTGCCCTGGCTCTGGCGGGCAAGATATCGCTGCCGCTTTCACTCACGCGTGACGGCCTCCAGGTGCTGCGGGTGCGCGGCGCCAACATGGCCCCCCTTATCTCGGAAGGGGCGCATGTGGGCGTGGATACAATGGATACGGATGTGGTGTCTGGCCGCATCTATGCCATTTTTGCCCCCAATGAGGGCGTAGTGCTGCGCAGGGTGTTTTTGAACAGCACCCAGGATGGCTATGTGCTGCGCTCCGAAGCTGCAAGCTTCCCCGAAACCCAGTTGGCTGCGGGCCTGCTTGCCAAGCGCATGCTTGGTCGCGTGGCGTGGGTGTTGCAGGAAGTGTAGAAAAATGATGCTGCAACCGGCTTTTGCCGTTCATTCGTTTTGCCGAAGAGCCTGGTCGGTATGTGGTCTTGCGGGCTGTCTGCTGCTGTGCGCCTGTAGCGGCGCACAGACAGCGGCCTCACGCGGTGGGGACGGTATTACATCGTATGATTTGCCGTCCTCTCCTGCTGCAAGCCAGCCTTCCTACAGCCCGGCTGGGGCACCCCCTGCCGCATCGCCAAGCACGGGGCAGGGCTATGCGACCCCCAATTATTCCGGCGGTTATTCCGGCGGGTATGCGGGCGGCAGCAATGGCGCTGGCACTACGGCGGCCCCAAGCTATGGCGAGCCGCAAAGTCAGGCCCCAGGCTATGCCTCGCCAGCTCCAACGTATGCGCCCACGCCTGCGCCAACGTACTCCCCTTCATATCAGCAAAGCCAGCCGCAACCAGCCGCAGGCTCCGCCGCCATAGCTCCGGCATGGCGGCCCCTGGCTGATCGGCTTGCGGCTGACGGGCTTTCCGGCCCGAGGGTGGACGCCCTGCTGGCTACACTCAGCGCCACGCCCACGCAGTCGCCCATGGGCAGAAAAATGCGCGAACTGTATAACCGCAAATTTTTCCCCAAGCCGCCTTCCACCGCGCCTGCGGCCCTGTACTACAAGGGTGTGCTGACCGATGCCAATGTGCAGTTGTGCCGCCAGTTTGTGGCACAGAACAAGCGCGCCTTTGATCAGGCCGAAGCTCGTTTTGGCGTACCCTCATCCGTTGCGGTATCCCTGCTGTTTGTGGAAACCCGCCTTGGCAAGGTGCTGGCCGATGTACCGGAAAACGCCTTTTACACGCTTGCCAGCATGTCGATGACGCGTCAGCCCTCTGATATCCCCGACTGGCTGCCGCGCATGCCCGGCTATCAGGAGCACCTCGACTGGTTTGCCGAAATCATGCCCAAACGGGCGGATTGGGCCTACAAGGAAGTCAAGGCACTGGTGGAGCATATGTTGCGCGACAATATTGATCCGCACCATCTGCCGAGTTCCATTTACGGAGCTGTGGGGCTGTGCCAGTTCATGCCCTCCAATATTGCCACGTACGGTGCGGACGGCGACGGCGATGGCAAGGTTGATCTGTTCACCATCCCCGATGCTGTGGCAAGTCTTTCCAATTATCTCGCCAAACATGGCTGGAAGCCTGGCCTGCCGCGCGCAAGGCAGCATCAGATACTCATGGCCTACAACCATGCCGCCATCTACGCCAACACCATTCTGGCCCTGTCAGACATGATCAACGGCGCGCCTTCGCCAGAGGCGTCGGCCAAGCCCGCCCCTGCCACTGCGGGCAAGCCTGCTCCGGCAAAAACTGGCAAAGCCGCTCCGGCCAAGGCAGCCAAACCTGCTGCGACCAAACCGGCGAGCAAGGCTCCAAAGCCGGTTCAGCCCGCAAACTGACGGTTTTAATTTATCGATGCTTATTATCCCGCTGTCCTTTGGTCAGCGGGATTTTTTGCGCGTGGGCAAAACACGCACTGTCAGGTATTAATACCAGGCTTGTTGCACGGTCAGAAAAGGCATGGCTGAAATCCGGGCTATATCTGCCGCCGACTGAATGCCACCAGGGGCAATCTTGCCATCCCTTTATTGCGGTGGCATACTTTGAGGATGAACACCAATTCCGGCGCAAAGCCCCCTCTGAAAGAAAGCAACCGGCCTCTGGCCGATCTGCCTCCCTTGCCATCGCTTTGCAGCGCGGGCGCTCTGCGGCCCGTACCCAGTGAAGCCGCATGCCTGGTCCTGTGGGACAAATACGGCATGCTGCCGAACATCCGGCGGCATTCCTTGCTGGTAGCGCACGTGGCAGCTACACTGGCACAGCGGGCAGCGGACAGGGGCTTTGCCATACGGGTTCCCGAGGTTCGCGCTGGCGGCCTTTTGCACGACATTGCCAAGACCTACTGCGTCAAGCACGGCGGTAGCCACGCGCAGGTGGGCGCGGCCTGGACTGTGGCTGAAACGGGCAACTATGCCATTGCACAGGGCGTGATGATGCATGTGTGGTGGCCGTGGGCCTTGCCGCAAGGGCCGGAAATCTGTTCACTGCCTTTTTTTGTGATCTATGCAGACAAGCGCATCAGGCATGATGCCTGCGTGACGCTTGAAGAACGCTACGAAGACCTGCTTGAGCGCTATGGCCGTACCGAGGCTGCGCGCGAGGGCATTGGCGTTGCCTACAGACAGGGAAAAAATATTGAAAGCGCCCTTGAGGCGCAGCTGGGATGGGCCTTACATGAAAATTCTTTTGATTGCGGGCGGGTGGTCCACTGAGCGCGAAGTTTCGCTCAACGGGGCGCGCGCCATGCAGGAGGCGCTTGCGCAACGCGGCCATTCGGTAACGTTTTTTGACCTGCTTTCGGGCTTCGACTGCCTGCTTGAGACAGCAGCCGCACACGATTTTGCCCTCATCAACCTGCACGGCGCACCCGGCGAAGACGGCCTTGTGCAGGCCATGCTTGAACGGGTGGGCTGCCCATACCAGGGTTCCGGCCCTGCGGGGTCTTTCCTGGCGCTCAACAAAAGTGCTGCCAAGCAGATATTCCGGCAGGCGGGCCTGCCCACGGCAGACTGGGAATTTTTGCCTTGCGCCCCCGAGTGTGGCTGGCAGCCGCGCTTGCCCTATCCGCTCTTTGTCAAAAGCAATACGGGCGGGTCTTCGTTGCGCATGGGCCGCGCCAGCAACCGGGCCGAGCTTGACGCAGTGCTGGCATCCATTTTTGCCGCTGGCGACGAGGTCATCATGGAACCCGTGCTCGCAGGGCGCGAAGTGACCTGCGGCATTCTGGGCGAGGAAGCACTGCCGCCCATTCTTATTGAGCCTGTGGCCGGCGATTTTTTTGACTATGAAAGCAAGTACGCCAAGGACGGCGCGCGCGAGATATGCCCCGCGCCCATCAGCGAAGCTCTGACCGCCCGCGTGCAGGAGCTTGCTCTTGCGGCGCACAAGGCTCTTGGCCTGAGCGGCTACAGCCGGGCCGATTTTATTCTTGGCCCGGACGACAGCCTGACCATTCTTGAGGTAAACACCCTGCCGGGCATGACGGCCACCAGCCTTGTGCCGCGCGAGGCGCGCACTGTTGGGCTGGACTTTGGGCAGTTGCTTGAAAGGCTCATAGAGCTGGGCATGGCCGGGCAGGCTCGCGGCTGACAGCCTGGATTGCCGATGTCGAAGGGCAAGGGAGTTTCAATGTCTGAAGCGTTGTCCCATCCAGCCGGCCTGGGTGACCATCTGCATAAACGCCATGCGCGTTTTATACCCATTGATTTGGGCACATGGCCAAGACGCCAGTACTTTGACTACTATTTCAATAAAATAAAGTGCCGCTATTCCATTACGGCGCAGGTGGACATAACCGGCTTGATGCAGGCGCGCGAGGGGCGCAGGTTTTTTCCCTGCCTGCTTTATCTGCTCATGGCCGCTGTCAACGGAGAGCCGACGCCAGCAGAGAGCTGCTCCGACACACCGGCGGCTAAGGACGAACACAGCCGAAGCAGCGTGCAGATGCCCTTGCCATTGCCGGAAGGCGGCTGGCCGGGCAAGGATGTGAGCCGTACCTTTCGCCTGTCGATGGACGCGGAGGGCAATCTTGGCTGGTGGACGTTCTGCAACCCGGTTTATACGCTGTTTCATCAGAGCGATTGCAGCTTTTCTGATGTATGGAGCGAATGGACTGCGGATTTTTCCACATTTTATTCCCACGTGCTAGAAGACATGGCACGTTATGGCGGCGCAACCGGGGTAACCGCACGCCCGGACAAGCCCGGCAACTTTTGTTCCATATCCTCGTTGCCCTGGCTTTCATTTACTTCTTTTGCACAGGATACGTACGCAGAATCCCGCATGCTTTTTCCTCTGCTGCGCGCAGGCAAACACTATGAGCAGAGCGGCAGAACGCTGCTGCCGCTGTCTGTCTGCGTACACCATGCAGTGGCTGACGGGTATCACACCTCGTGGCTGTTCTGCCGCGTGCAACACCTCGCGAACGTGGCCAAGCTCTGGCTGCGCTGAGCGGCTGGCACTGCCACTACTCCTTTGGGCCAGCCCCTTTGCGGAATTTTTGTCACTAGCCGCCCCTGGCTCAATGATAAACCACTTTTTTTATCCGGTTGGGTTCATGACGCACAGCAAAACTCTGACAGGTCACATGGCGGCGCTGTTCTGCATTATCGTGTGGGGCACTACATTTATTTCCACAAAGGTTCTGCTGCGCGCTTTTACGCCCGTGGAAATACTCTTTTTCCGCTTTTTGCTGGGCTATGCGGCCTTGTGGCTTGCCTGCCCGCGCTTGCTGCGCATTACGGACAAACGGCAGGAGGTGTTGTTCGCCTTAGCTGGGTTGTGCGGCGTGACACTGTATTTTCTGCTTGAAAATATTGCCCTTACCTACACGTTTGCCTCAAATGTGGGCGTGATTGTGGCCATATCGCCATTTTTTGCGGGTTTGCTGGCCTTCTGGCTGCTGCGGGCCGAGCGCCCGGGGCTGAACTTCTTTTTGGGCTTTGTGGCCGCCATGCTGGGCATTGGCCTCATCAGCTTTAGCGGCAGCACTCAATTGCGTCTCAATCCTCTTGGGGATGTGCTTGCCGTGCTGGCCGGGCTTTCGTGGGCCGGGTATTCCATTCTGACGCGCAAGCTCATGGCCTTTGGCTATAACAGCCTGATGGTCACAAGACGCTGTTTTTTCTACGGCCTGCTGTTCATGCTGCCTTGCCTGCCGGTTATGGAATTCCATCTGGGGCTGGAGCGTCTGGAAAATCCGGTTAACAGCCTCAACCTGTTATTTTTGGGGTTGGGAGCGTCCGCCCTGTGTTTTGTTGCATGGACCTTTGCCATACAGCGGCTTGGGGCTGTCAAAAGCTGCGTGTACATCTATCTTGTTCCCGTTGTCACGGTAATTACTGCGGTTCTGGTGCTGCATGAGCAGATTACCTGGATGGCGGCGCTTGGAACAGCCCTGACGCTGGTTGGATTGGGCATTTCAGAAATGCGCAATTTCAGCCTGATGAAAAAGGCGGAGCATCTGGGCAAATGACAGAAACGCGTTGTTGCGCCTCGTTGACGTACAGGTTTGGTAGCTTTCACGCGTGGGGATACGGTCGCCGTATCCCCGCTTTTCGTTGCAGTATGCTGCAACTGGCTCAAGCAACTTACTGGAAAATTGCGGACGCAGTATGCACTTTCCCAAAAAAGAGGCAGAATTCAAGTTGGTCAAGCGTGAATACCCTTGCAAGATAAAGCCAGGCTGTTTGAGTATTGATCTCGCAGTATATTACAACGGGAGTTGCGGAATGACAAAAAGTCGCATATCACAACAGCCCGGCCTATTCTCATAGCGGTGATATACATTGCTATGGTGGTGAGATGCTGCTCACAATAACCGGGACATGCCTTGCGGTGGCATGTGCGTGGAATGTGGCGTCTTATTGCAAATTTTCTTCAACTCACTAAATATTTTAAGAAAATTAGAGTGTGTATGGAAAGTCTTATTGGCGTATTGCAACAGATTCAGGAAATTGTCTGGGGCCCCCCAACCATGATCCTTCTCCTGATTACCGGGCTTTATTATACTCTCCGGTTGGGATTTCTTCAGTTTATCCATCTCCCCAAAGCCATCCGCTATATTTTTGAAAAAGAGGAAGGCAGTGTGGGCGATGTCTCCGCATTTGCTTCCCTCTGCACTGCTCTGGCCGCAACCATCGGAACAGGCAGCATTGTTGGCGTGGCAACCGCTCTGCGTGTGGGCGGGCCGGGCGCGCTCTTCTGGATGTGGGTTTCGGCTGTCCTCGGTATGGCCACAAAGTACGCTGAAGGAGTGCTGGCCATCAAATACCGCTCCATAGACGAGAATGGCGAAGTGGCTGGCGGCCCCATGTACTACATCGAGCAAGGCATGGGCAGTAAATGGAAATGGCTTGCCAAACTATTTGCTTTTTTTGGCGCAGTCACAGCCCTGATGGGCTGCGGCACATTCCCGCAGGTCAATGCGATCACGGAATCGGTCAGCAATGCCTTTAGTGTGCCGATCCCGCTGGTGGGCGCAGTTGTGACCATTGCCACCGCAGCTGTTGTTCTTGGTGGCATCAAGTCCATTTCCAGCGTGGCTGAGTTCGTTGTGCCGCTGATGGCGGCCTTTTACGTTGCTGCTTCGGCCTATGTGCTGTTCAACCAGTCGGCGGCGCTTCCCGGAGCTTTTGTTCTGGTTGTGAAGTCTGCTTTTGAGCCGACTGCCGTGGCTGGCGGCGCAACCGGCGCTGTCATAGTTTCTGTAATGACAGCCATGCGCACCGGTATTGCCCGAGGTGTGTACACCAACGAAGCCGGGCTTGGCAGCGCCCCCATTGTGGTGGCCGCAGCCAAGTCTGATTCCGGCGTGCGGCAAGGCCTGATTGCCATGACCGGCGTTTTCTTCACGACTATTGTCATCTGCACCATGACTGGGCTGGTTATTATCACCTCTGGTTTGCTGGACAGTTCAACGCTTGACGGCGGTATCCTTTCCAACGCCGCATTCAATGCTGGCATGTCTGGCGACATGGGGATGTACGTAGTCTCCATCGGGCTGGTATTCTTTTCTTTTACAACAATCATTGGCTGGAACTACTACGGCGAACGGTGCGTTGTGTATTTGACGGACGGGGTAAAATACGTAATGAGCTACAAAATACTGTATATTTTGTGCGTAGCTGTTGCCCCGTATCTGTCCATCAGGCCTATCTGGTATATGGCCGATATCACTAACGCCTGTATGGCCTTTCCCAACCTTGTGGCACTGTTGGTGCTAAGCCCCATAGTCATAGCGGAAACAAAAAAGTATTTTCAATGAGCCAAGGCTGTTTGCAGGGGATCTGAAGGCGCAAAAAAAGCCGGAAAATTTCCAGCTTGAACACGTCCGTGTGTATTTTTGAGGGCATTCCCGATTGCTGGTACAGACCGGCAAACAGGAATGCCCTTTTTTTAGTTGCTTGCAGCCGTGAGTGTTTACAGCAGCACGCCCAGTATCAGTGCCGCGCCGCTGATGAGGTAGCATTTGCGCACCAGATGCCCGTGAGCGTCCAGCGGCAGCCAGTCGCCATCTCCGGCAAGGCGGATGCGGCGGCATGCGGCCAGATAAAAGGGCAGGCCCACCAGACACAACACCACCGGCCAACCCGCAAGCCCCGCTGCCCACAGATTGCACAGCAACAGCCACACCAGCGGCCACCACAGGCGGAACAGCAAAAAGGCCCCGGCCTTGCCCAGGGTATTGGCAAGGGTATGCTTGCCTGCCGCCAGATCGGTTTCGATTTCCGGCAGGCTCTGGTAGTACAGCACCCCCGCCACCATCAGGCCCACGGGCAATGCCAGCGCGAAGCTGCACGGCTCAAAACGGCCCAGCAGCAGGGTGGCGCTGGCGCTCACCATGATAAAGCCCATGTTCAGGCACACAAACACTTCGCCAAGGGCGCGGTGTCCGTAGCGGATGGGCGGCGCCACGTAAAAAACAGCGGAACCCACAGCGAACACGCTCAATGCCCATAGTGCGGGCCGTAGGGCCGGGGCCAGCCCCAGAATTAGCAGGCCGCCTACGGCAAGTGTTGCCGGGGTAAGCAGGAGCAAAACAATGGACAGTTGGCGCGGGCTGATAAGGCCGGACTGGATAACGCGTGAGCCACCGATGTTGTCGCCGCCGTCCACGCCGAGAATATGGTCAAAGAGGTCGTTGGCCAGATTGGCAATGGTCAGGCCCATAAAGCAGCCAGCCAGCAGCAGGGCGTAGGTTGCCCACTGCCCAGGCCGGATGTCACCTTGCAGGCGAAAGGCCAGTGCCAGAGCCAGCGTAACCGGAATGGCCGCCGTAATGAAAAAAGGCGGGCGGCAGGCCTGCCACCACGCCCTTGCCTGTTGGCGGAAAGTAAGCTTTGGCGCGAGGGCAGGGCGGGGAACCCATGCCTCGCGCAAAAGATCGCCGCAGCGCATGTTATACGCCTCCTTCACTCCATGTGTAGGGGATGGAAGGGTCATCGGCGGGCAGTCGCTGCCCCTCGGTGGGATCGTGGGGGATGTCGGCGCAGTTGCAGATGAGCGCCGGGGCGTCACCCATAGCAGTAAAGCCGTACCACACGTTCACGGGGATGCGCAGCAGGCCGTAGTGTTCCGGTCTGCCAAGGGCCAGTTCGCACAAAACGCCGCGCGTTTCGGAGTCTGGCCTGTCGTCATACATCACGATTTTCAGCAGGCCGGAAGGCACGGCAAAGTGTTGGGTCTGGCGGGTGTGGCGCTTCCAGGCCTTGACGTGGCCGGGCAGCACCTCTGAAAAATAGATCTCGCCAAAGCCCTTGCTGAAGTCTGGCAACAGGGGCGAACCGGGGCGCAGCATGTGCAGCACCGGCCCGCCTTCTGTCGGAATGACCTTCAGGGGGTGCAGCAGTGCGCCTGCAATGCCAACATCCTGCGCAGTCATTTCCTCTGTATTCATTACTTTACCCACACCTGATTGCGTTGTTCGGCGGCGTTGACGTAGGCCGCGATCTGCCCAAGGGTGAAGTCGAGCATGTTCTGGGGCTGCTTGCCGTTCTGGCCCTGATAGAAGCAGTGGTACCATTCGGCGGTGTAGCGGATGGTTTCCTCAAAGGTGAGGGTAGCCTTCCATCCCAGATGCGCCAGTGCTTTGTCGCAGCAGAGCTTGAGCAGGGTGCATTCCTTCATGCCCGCCTGACCGTTCTTGTCCATCTCGCTGGCAAAGCCGGGCCAGTGCAGGGCAAGGGCATCCACCACTTCGGCCACGGTATTGTTGACGTCTGCCGCAGGGCCGAAGTTGTAGGCCTGCCCGCGCAGGTTGAAAGGCTCGTTGAGGCCCAGCAGCAGGCGCGCGCCAAGCCACAGGTAACCGGAAAGAGGCTCCAGCACGAGCTGCCAGGGGCGCGTGGCCCACGGGCTGCGGATCTGCACAGGCTGCCCGGCGGCCCATGCGCGGGCGCAGTCGGGAACAATACGATCCTGTGCCCAGTCGCCGCCGCCGATCACATTGCCGGCGCGCACGGTGGCGCAGGCGGGGCCATCCTTGAAAAAGCTTTCAAAATAGGAGTGGGCGATGATCTCCGCGCAGCCCTTGGAGGCGGAGTAGGGATCGTGCCCGCCGAGGTGGTCGGTTTCGCGATAACCCCAGACCCATTCATCATTGCGGTAGCATTTATCGGAAGTGATCATGATGACGGCCTGCACATCGGGGCAGGCGCGCACAGCCTCAAGCACGTTGAGGGTGCCCATCATGTTGGCTTCAAAGGTCAGGGCCGGGTCGTCGTACGACTTGCGCACCAGCGCCTGCGCCGCAAGGTGGAAGACCACATCGGGGCGGAACTGGCGCATGGCCTTGATCATGCTTTCGCGGTCGCGGATGTCGCCACGCACGTCAGCCTCGAGGTGCGCGCAAAGATCCATGGCGGCGTAGTGCGAGGGGGTGGTGGGCACGCAGTCGGAAAAACCGCCGACCACTGCACCCATCTGGGTCAGCCATGCCGCAAGCCATGAACCTTTGAATCCCGTGTGTCCGGTTACAAAGACCCGGCGTCCTTTATATGCGTTGGCAAACATGTTGGTTCCTCGTTGGGTTTTCGCGCGTTGGCTGACGCGGAAAGGGGATGTGCAGCCTGTGAAGCAGGCTTCGGCTACGGGCAGGCCGCAGCCGAAGCTGTAAGTACGTGTTGGAAGTGCCGTTTAGACCCAGAAGGCCTTGCCCGCGTCCCACATCTCGTTGAGCTTGATGGAGTCGCGCAGCGTGTCCATGCACTGCCACTGGCCGGGGTGCGGATACATGGAAAGCTGCCCCTCCTCCGCCAGCCGTTGCAAGGGTTCTTTTTCCAGATCGCAGGCTTCGTCCTCGGTGAGGTAATCAAGAAATTCGCGCTTGAAGACGAAAAATCCGCAGTTGATGAATTCGTCCAGCACGGGCTTTTCTTCCCACGAAAGGATCTTGCCGTCGGCATCGGTGCGTACCGTACCAAAGCGCGAAGGCATGCGCACACCCGTAAAGGTGCCGATGCTGCCCGACTTCTTGTGGAATTCGATGAGCTTGTTCAGATCGATATCGGCAACGCCGTCGCCGTAAGTAACCATAAAGCGGTCGGTGTCAATGTGCTTGGCAACGCGCTTGAGGCGGCCACCCTTTTGCGTTTCCTGCCCGGTGTCGCACAGGGTCACCCGCCAGTCCTCAATGGGATTGGGGTAGGTGGTGATGTTGCCGCTCTTGAGGTCAACCGTAAAATCCGTATTGCGGATGTTGTAATCGTGGAAATACTGCTTGATGACCTCGCCCTTGTAACCAAGGGGCAGGATAAAATCCTTGAAGCCAAAGCGCGCATAGATGGACATGATGTGCCAGAGCACGGGCCGTCCGCCGATCTCGACCATGGGCTTGGGTTTGACCGAGGTTTCTTCGCGCAGACGCGTACCCTTGCCGCCGCACATGATGATGACTTTCATTCTAAGCCTCCTGCCGCCGCGTTTCATGGCTTGTTCCGTTCGCGGCGTGTGGCCCATGTGTAGCAGAAGGGCGCAAGGAAAAAAAGCCCCGCAAGGGGGCTTGGGCCGCCGAGATGCACTTTGCATTTGCGCCCGCACGGCGTAGAATAAGCAAAGCGCATTCAAACCCAAACTTTTTTGTGCGCAAGAGAGGTAGTTATGAAGTTGTTTCGCCGTGGTTTGCTGTTGCCGCTGGTATTGCTATTGAGCGCGCTGGTTGCGGCCTGCGTTACTTCCGGCCCTCAGAAGGCGCTGAACGACGTGGCCGACGCCCTGAACAAAAATGACGGCGCGGCCTTTCTGGCGCAAATTGACATGAAGCCTTTTGCAACCAACCAGATAAAAAATATGACGCGCGAAGATCAGGCGCTCAACGCTCTGGATTCCATGGGGCGCTTGCTCGGGTTGGGCGGTATGGAAGACCTTTTGGGCAGCGTGGTGGACATGCAGGCGCGCCTGCAAAAGCAGTATATGCGCGGCGTGAGCACGGGCGAGCTGGTGGCCCAGTGCGGCAAGGCTGACACCCCGGATTGCCCGTGGGTGCCTGAGAGTCTGAAAGCCGCCAAGATTACCGAGCTTGGGGCCGACGCGGCGGTTGCGCAGGTGACTACGCCCGCCCGCATGACCAGTTGGCTTGCCCTGCGCAAGGTGGGCGAGAAGTGGCTGGTGGTTGGGCAGGCCGTGATGGAAAGCACTGCCAGAGAGTATGCTTTGCAGAAGGCCCCGGCGGCTCCTGAAAAGCCTGCGCCGATTGCACCCACGCCCAAGGAAGCGCCGGAGAAGACCCCTGTGCCGGGCAATCGCGCTGACAAGGATGGCGTGACGAAGATTTAGGGTATTGTATTACGGGCGCATTGGGAGAAGTAAGAGGGTTTTGGCGGCGGGAGAGCCTGTCGAGCGCATTTACGCAAACCCGACTTTTTTGGCCTGACAGCGTTAAAATCCTGTTTTTGATGCTCACGTACTTGAGTACGCTGCGCTCAAAAACAGGATTTTTCCTTGTCAGGCCAGAAAAATGCGTATTTTGCAAATTCACTCAACACCAGCCATCGCCTCCGCATCCGCTCCGGCGAGTTTAAGGAAGGCAGCTCCACGACCTGCTTCTGATGCGGGCTGAATTGAAAGGCAGGAAAGGCTGGGAACGAAAAGGCAAAAGAATAGGGAGAGCTTTGATAGGGTGGGTGAGCCTGTCAGGCTGATTTACGCAAACCCGACTTTTGCAAATTCGTCCAACACCAGCCATCGCCCTCGCATCCGCTCTGGCGAGTTTAAGGAAGGCGACCCCACGACCATCTCCTGATGGAGGGCTTTTTTCTGACTAGTAAATTTTCCGTCTGACCATGGTTGGATGGTAACGGGCATCACCGCAAGTAACGCGAAGATTTTGCAGGTCTCTTTGTTTGCTATTTGGATTTGTCGAAGCTTTATGCAGGCAGAGTACCACGGGGCAAAGATCGAAGTATTTTGTAGTTAGTCCAAGAACTGAGGGATGTTGGCTGAAGCGGAATATCATTCAAAGCGAAAGTGGTCGCTGGCATTAACGCGGCGCGGAGGGAGATCACCTGAGTGAGCAGCGCGAGCGAGGGAAGCTCCCGCAGCTATGGCCGCGTTGCCCTCGTCACGCTAAGGAAGTTGAAAGCCCTCTTAGGGGGTGCTTCGGGGGGGATGCAAGGGGGGCCGAGAAGGGGGCGTAGCCCTATAACCGGCCCCGCCTTGCTGCGCGCCGCACAGGCGTCCCAAACTCCGCCGGAGGGCGGAATCCAGTGCCCGTAGGGCAGCAAAAATAATCAATCGCCGCCTCGCAGGCATCTCCCCCTAATTCAATACCGTCGGCGCATCAGTCGCCACCATACTTGCAGGATGCCGCAGCAATAAAAGCTCCAGCTCTTCCAGCAAGGCCTTGCAGCCCTCGCCGTTCTTGGCGGAAATCGTCAACGCATGGGGAAAGGCATCCGCCAGTTCAGCGCGGGCCGGGGCTTCCAGCTGATCCCACTTGTTCAGAATCATCAGCCTCGGCATGCGGTCCAGTTCCATTTCGGCAAGGATGGTTTCCACAGCGCTTATCTGCTGCAAAAGGTCAGGATGCGAGGCATCGGCAACGTGCAGCAAAAGATCGGCGGCTTCCAGCTCCTCAAGGGTGGCACGAAAGGCGTCCATCAGCTCCTTTGGCAGATTGCGGATAAAGCCCACGGTGTCGGCCATGATGATTTCTTTTTCCGCAGGAAAGCGCAGCCGCCGGGTTGTGGGGTCAAGCGTGGCGAAAAGTTTGTTCTCGGCCAGCACTTCCGAGCGGGTAAGCGTGTTGAGCAGGGTGGACTTGCCCGCGTTGGTGTAGCCCACAAGCGCCGCCAGCGGGATGCCCTGCCGCGAACGCCGGGCGCGTGTGAACGAGCGCTGCCGCCGCAACTGGTCAAGCTCTTTGCGGATGCGAGCCATGCGCTCGCGGATTTTGCGGCGGTCGGTCTCCAGCTTGGTTTCGCCGGGGCCGCGCCCGCCAATGCCGCCCATGAGACGGTCCATGGCGCGGTTTCTGCCCACAAGGCGCGGCTGGGTATAGCGCAGCTGGGCCAGTTCCACCTGGAGCTTGCCCGCGCGGCTTACCGCATGCTGGGCAAAAATATCCAGAATAAGCTGGGTGCGGTCAATGACCTTGCGCTCGGTGATGTCTGCCAGATTGTGCAACTGAGCGGGCGAAAGCTCGCCGTCAAAAACCATCATGCCCGCGCGGCCTTGCAGGGCCAGCACTTCAAGCTCTGCCACCTTGCCCTTGCCCATGATGAGGCGTGGGTTGATCTGCGCCACGCGCTGCACCATGCGCCCGGCAACGGTCAGGCCTGCGGTGCGGGCCAGTTCCGCCAGCTCGTCCAGATTGCGCTCCTGAATGATGCGCGGCTGCGTACCTACAGAAACCAACATGGCGCGGGGGGTGTCGTCCGCTTCGCGGGCGTCCTCTGCCTTGCGGGCAAGTTCTTCTTCCAGAGCTTCGGCGGTGGCAACAAACTGCGATTCCGTGCGATCCCAGGGCTGGGGCGTATCAAGGTGATAGGGCTGGCCGCCCGAAGGGTTGGGCAAAAGATGGGCCGCCTGCCACTGCACGGGTTCGCCAACCGGGTTCACGGTGAGCGCCACCACGGCATCGAGCCGCAGAAAGAGCATGTCCATCAGGTCTTCCTGACTGATGCCGCCGGGGGAAAGGTGGGTGTGCAGCAGGCGCAGGCCGCGCAGGCGTTCCTGCCCGCTGCGTCCGCGCGGCAGTTCGGGAATCATGATGCTGCCCGCCTCGCCCACAATAACCATCTGCACCCGGCCCTTGCGGTCAATAAGCAGGCCCAGTTGCCGCCCCACGGCGCGTGAAAGCAGGGAGAGTTCCCGGGCCTGGTCAACGGTGTAGACTTCTTCCGCCGGGAAACGGCGGTTGAACAGGCGGGTGAGTGCTGCAAGCTGGCTCGGCTTGAGCCCTTGCACGTTACCTTCTGGCTTTGGGATGGGAAGCTCCTGAACGAAAAAATGTTAAACCGCACCCGCAACCACTGTACCTCAAAAGGGGCAGGGCTGCGGGTGCGTGAACAAATGCGGTGAGTGGGCTGTGTTCAAGCCTAGGGACGCAGATACGAGGTGATCAGGGCATCGTAGCGCGAGGTTGCCTCAAAAGCGCGCGATGCCATAACCTGCCGGAACTCAAGGCCCACTGTGGTATCTTTTTCCATTTCTTCCATAGCGGCGGTGTACCACTGCGGCGAGGGCAGCACCAGGATGCTGTGGAAGTTCTTGGCCGCGGCGCGCAGCATGCAGGGGCCGCCGATGTCAATTTCCTCCACGGCCTGCTCAAGCGAGAGGTGGCGTTCCACCGCGCCCGCAAAGTCGTAAAGGTTGACGCAGACAAGGTCAAAGGGGCGAATGCCCTTTTCTGACAGGGTCTGCATGTGCTGCGGCTCGTCCTTGTTGGCCAGAATGCCCGCATGAATCTTGGGGTGCAGGGTTTTGACCCGGCCACCCAGAATCTCGGGGAATCCTGTGACGGTGCTTACTGCGGTGACGGACAGCCCGGCCGCCTCAAGGGCCTTCTGGGTGCCGCCGGTGGAGATAAGTTCCACCCCCCGCGATGTAAGAAACGTGGCAAACTCCACAAGGCCGCTTTTGTCCGTAACGCTCAGAATAGCGCGACGAATTGGCAAAATATCCATAAGCGACTCCTTGAAAAATGTCCCGAAAAGGGTTTGGCGGCGTATATACGCCCACATTCTTGATACTGCAAAAAGCCCGTTCTGGCAATGCGTTGCAGACAAAGCCCTCCCTGAGGCCCCTTGCCCGCAAAACAAGCCAAGGCTATGCTGCGGCAGGAGGACGTATGCAGCTCAAGCTTGTTTCATGGAATGTCAATGGTCTGCGCGCCGTGGCGGGCAAGCCCGAATGGGAATGGTTTTCGCGCACCGAAGCGCAGGTTGTGGCCTTGCAGGAAACCAAGGCCCACCCGGACCAGTTGAGTGAAGACGTGCGCGATCCTGACGGCTGGGAATCGCACTGGTCGTGGAGCACGGTAAAAAAAGGCTACTCGGGCGTTGCGGTGTTCAGCCGGATACCTTCGCTGAATGTCAGCGTGGAGCTGCCCCAGCCGGAATTTCAGGGCGAGGGACGTCTGCTGCATCTGGAGTATCCGCAGTTCCATTTTTTCAATGGCTATTTCCCCAACGGCGGCGCGGAAGAACTGGACGACAATGGCAAGCCCACGGGCCGCTTCAAGCGCGTGCCGTACAAGATGGGTTTTTTCGACGCCTTTCTCGCCTATGCGGAAGAATGCCGCAAGAGCAAGCCCATTGTGGTTTGCGGGGATTTTAATATAGCGCACAGGCCCATTGACCTCGCGCGCCCCAAGCAGAACGAAAAGTATACGGGCTTTTTGCCCGAAGAGCGCGCCTTTCTGGATCGCTTTACGGCTATGGGCTATGTGGACACCTTCCGCCATGTGCATGGCGACAAGGCAGACAGCTATTCCTGGTGGTCGTACAAGAGCCGCGCGCGGGAAAAGAACGTGGGCTGGCGTATTGATTATTTCTTTGTATCGCAGGAGCTTGCACCTGCTGTGCGTGATGCCTGGATTGAAACGGACGTTTTTGGTTCAGATCACTGCCCTGTGGGGTTGTGCCTGGAATTTTAACGCCACAGTCATGTCTATGCAGCCGGGCTGGAATCAAGCGGTTCCAGCCCGGCTTTTTTCCCCCTGATGCCAGTACATTGATGCGCGGCAATCCTGTGCTGGGTAAATCATGTGCCAACCACAAGCATCAATCATAAACTGCTTATGTATGGCTGGGCGTGCTGGTCCAGCAGCTTTCCGTGATACGCAAAGTCATCCAACACGCCGAAGTTGAAGCTGATTCTTGCGGTATTGCCTTCCTGCAGAAGGGAGCGTAACAGTATCGCTTGTGGCAATGAGCGTGAATATTGCGGTTTTCAACCGCGCAATAGCCTGAATAACGTTCAAAGAACAGCAGATCCCCACTTTTGAGGCGCTCCGTCAGCCGGAGCGCGCCCGCCAGGAACCATCGTCCACGCCGTGGATTTTGTCCGATACTCCTGAGTGCCAATACGTGGCCTATGTCCTTTTGATTCAGCCCTGCCTTCACCTGCTCTTGGGTTTGCCCCTACTCTGATTTCCCCCTCCTGTCCCGGAGGGGAAAGGTTACCTTGCCGCGTCTGCGGCGCAGAATGAGGATTGTGATGAAAAAATATTCCGATTCCACCCCGCCTTTGCTCGCGCACCGGGAAGTGACCCGGCGCGAAGTTCTCAAGTGGTGTACCGCGCTTGGCGGCGCATCCCTTTTGCCATTGGGCGGTGGTTTGCCCCTTGGCCTGGCCCGTGCAGCCACCCAGCCGCCGTATGGCGCGGGCGAGCAGTGCTTTTACTCCGGCTGCGTGGTGAACTGCGGTTCGCAGTGTACGCTGCGCGCCTTTGTCAAAGATGGCCGCGTCACGCGCGTGGAAACGGACAATTCCGATGACGGCCCCAACAACAGGGCCATCCGCGCCTGTCTGCGCGGGCGCTCCATGCGCAAATACACCTATTCCCCTGACCGCATTAAGTACCCCATGCGGCGCGTGCCCGGCGCCAAGCGCGGCGAGGGGAAATTTGAGCGCATTTCATGGGACGAAGCCCTGGACACCGTCGCCAAGGAATGGGTGCGCGTGCTGAACACCTACGGGCCGGAGTCCATCCACCGCATGTATGGCTCGGGCACAACGTCCAGCGGCATGACGCGCCGCAACGAATTTTTCAGGCTTGCCAATATGCTGGGCGGGCATCTGGACGAATACGGCACCTACAGCACGGCTCAGATTTCAGCTGCCATTCCGTATCTCTACGGAATCAATGCGGGCAATACCATTAATGACATGGCTAACTCAAAGCTCATTGTCATGTTTGGCTGCAACATTCTTGAAACCCGCCAGAGCGGCGGCGGCCTTTCTTATGAGCTGTTTGAAGCCAGAAAAAAAGGCAATGCCCGCATCATCATGGTTGATCCCCGGTATTCGGATTCCATGGCCAAGCTGGGGGACGAATGGGTGCCCATCCGCCCCGGTTCTGACGGCGCGCTTATCGCGGCCATTGCCTATGTGCTCATGAACGAAGGGCTGGTTGACCAGCAGTTTGTGGACACGCACTGCCTTGGTTTTGACGAGGAGCACATGCCCGAGGGCGTGCCCGCAGGCAACAGCTACCGCGCGTATATCACGGGCGAAGGCCCGGACAACACGGCGAAAACGCCGCAATGGGCGGAAACCATCACCGGGTATCCGGCGGAAAAAATCATCCGCCTTGCCCGCGAGATCGGCTCCACCAAGCCCTGCTGCGTCATTCAGGGGTGGGGGCCGCAGCGCCACGCCAACGGCGACACTATGTCCCGTTCCATTGCCATGCTTGCCATCCTTACCGGCAACGTGGGCATTGCCGGGGGCGGTTCAGGCAGTGCGGAAAGCGTGAGCCAGATTGGTTTTCCGCGCATGCCCGAAGGCACTAATCCGGTCAAGACGCGCATTTCTTTCTACACCTGGGTCAACGCCATTGACGACTACACTCAGGTGACTGCCAAAAAAATGGGCTTGCGCAACAAGGAAAAGCTGGATCACGGCATCAAGTTTTTGTGGAACAGCTCTGGCAACGCCCTTATCAACCAGCATTCGGACATCAACGGCACTCGCAAGATTCTTGAAGATGAAAGCAAGTGCGAGTGCATTGTGGTGGTGGAAAACCGCATGACGGCTTCGGCAAAATTTGCGGATATCCTCCTGCCTTCCGTGACGCCGCTGGAACAGGACGACATCATCCAGCAAGGCTATCAGGTGGATCAGAGTTCCCTGCTCATTGCCCGCAAGGCCATTGAACCTCTGTTCGAGACCCGCTCGCAGTATGATATCTGCGCGGCCCTGAGCGAAAAAATCGGCAAGCTTCTGGGCCAGCCCGATCTGGCGGCAAAATATACCGAGGGCCGCAGCCAGCTTGACTGGGTGAAGCATCTTTACGCCCAGGCCCGTGCCAAAAAGCCGGAATTGCCCGAATCCTTTGACGAAGCTTCAAAAATCGGACTGTTCAAGTGGTTCCCCATGCCGCAAAAGGTCGCCTTCAAGGATTTTCGCGAAAATCCGGCGAACAATCCGCTCAAGACGCCTTCGGGCAAGATCGAAATATTCTCCAAGCGTCTGTGGGATCTGAACCAGACATGGGAACTGCCCAAGGGTGACGCTATCTACGCCATACCCGTGTATGAAAAAACATGGGAAGGCCCGTGCGATTACGAGGGAATGAAAAAGCATCCCTTCCAGCTTATCGGCCACCATTACAAGGGGCGCGCGCATTCAAGCTATGCCAACATCCCCTGGCTTGAGCAGGTTGCCCCGCAGCAGCTCTGGATGAACGAGGCCGATGCGGCGCAGCGCGGCATCAGGCACGACGACGTGGTCAAGGTTTTCAACGACCGCGGCGCTGTGGTCGTTCGGGTCAAGGTGACGCCGCGCATCATGCCCGGTGTGCTCAGCCTGCCGCAGGGCGCATGGTACACCCCGGACAAAAACGGCGTGGATCAGGGCGGGTGCATCAATACTCTGACAAAAACGCACATGACCCCCTTGGCCAAGGGCAATCCGCAGCACACCAATCTTGTGGATGTGGTTAAAATTTAGCCTGTTGCGCGGAACTGTCTGCATTGAGGAGATTTATTGTGAAACAGCCGGCTTTTTATATAGATATGACAGCCTGTACGGGCTGCAAAACCTGCATGGTTGCCTGTATAGACGGGCATGATCTGCCCCAGGGCGTCATGTGGCGGCGCGTTGCGGAGTACACGGGCGGAAAGTGGGTGCGCCGTGCCAACGGCACGTATGACCAGAATGTGTTTTCCTACTATACGTCCGTCAGTTGCAACCACTGCCAGAACCCCGTGTGCGTGAAGGTTTGCCCCACCACGGCCATGCACAAGGACGAGCAGGGCATTGTGAGCGTGGATCCCGACAAGTGCGTGGGCTGCCGCTATTGCGAGTGGAACTGCCCTTATTCCGCCCCCCAGTATAACAAGCAGTCGGGCAGAATGACCAAGTGCGATTTCTGCAAGGACAGGCTGGCAGCCGGGCTCAAACCCCTGTGCGTGGAAGCCTGCCCCATGCGGGCCATTCACTTTGGCGAATATGAAGACCTGAAAAAACAGTTCGGCGATGCCGAGCACGTGGCTCCGCTGCCGGAGCAGAGCGTGACCTCCCCCTGTCTTGTGATTACGCCGCCCCACAACGCGCAGCCAGTGGGCAGCAACATGGGCAGCATCCGTAATCCGGAGGAGATGTAGCATGGAGTATCTTCAGGAATTTCCGCTGGTATTCTTTACCTTGCTGGTGCAGATGGCCGTAGGCATGGTGCTGGTGGGCAAGTGCGTGCTTGGCAACGAAGCCGACCGCGCACTGCGCGAAGGTGTGCGGCGGCAGAATGTGGCGGCACTGCTTCTGTTTGCCGTGGCCGTGATCATCAGTTTTGTGCATCTGGGCACGCCCATGCATGCGCCCTTTACCCTGCTGCACGTGACGCAGTCGTGGCTCAGCCGCGAAATCCTCATGATCGGCCTTATGGGTCTTGCCCTGTTGTGGCTGGTGCTTGTCGGGCGCAAAAGGCATGCGGTGGATGGCGAGAAGAAAGCCATGATTGTGGCGGGCCTGTGCGGTATTGCACTGCTGTTCGTCATGAGCTGCGTTTACAATCAGTCCACAATGCCCGGCTGGAGCAACTGGGGCGTTTTTACGGCCTTTCTTGCCTCCATGTGCCTGCTTGGCGGATCCTGGCATGGTGTGGTGCTGAGCCTGCGCAAGGAAGGCGCGCCCGTGCGCGCACTGGGTCCCTGCCTTGTGTGGGCGGTGCTGGGCCTTGTGCTGATGGCCGTGAGCCTGCCGCTGGCCATGCCTGAGCAATCCTATCTTGTGAACCCCGGTTCCCGGCTTCTGCCAACGGCCTGCATTGCATGGTCGCACGGCTTGCACGCCCTGGCATCTGGTCTGGGCGTTGTGCTGCTGGCACTGGCTGCGGCCCGTGGCATGCAAGGCAAAGGATTTCGTCCGGCGCTGACGGTTCCCGCATTTCTCCTGATTGTTCTGGGTGAAGTGTTCGGGCGGCTTGTTTTTTATCTTTCCTATTCACGCCTGGGCATGTAGGCACGGCAAACTCTACGGGGGCCGTCTGGCCCCCGCATCATACATATGGAACAAGAACAGTTGACGCAATACGTTGTGGCCTTGCAGTTTTGCAGCCGCATTTTCCAGAATTCGCCGGATGAAGACCTGCTGCGCGGCGTCATTGGCGGCGGGCTTTTGCAAGGCTTTGGCAGTTGGGCCTGTTTCAGGCCTTCAGAACTGGCTGAAAAGCTGTGGGGCGAGGCTCTTGATCCAGAGGGCCGCACTGCCGCCCTCGCGGCAGCCTATCCGGCAGAGGCGGCGCAGGATTCCTGCCGCGCGCTGTATCTGGATCTGCACATGGATCATCTGGCCTTGTTTTCCGGGCCGCAGCCTGCTGCCGCGCCGTGGGAATCCGTGTGGCGGGAGAAGGATCGCCTGCTTTTTGGCTGCAGAACGCAGGAAGTGCGCGACTGCTACAGGGAGTGGGGCATAGCCGCAGAACGGGACGGGCACGAGCCCGAGGACCATCTGGGGCTGGAACTGGCCTTCATCCTCTTTCTTGTGCAGAACATGGGCGGAGCTGTTGCCTCAAGCCAGGGGCAATCCCCGGAGGCGGCGCTGGCGACTTTTATGGACGGGCACATTCTGGCCTGGGTTGGAGACTGCCTGGAAAAAGCTTCGGCATGCGCCAGTACTGTGTTTTACCGCGAAATGTCGGCTCTTTGTTGCCTGCTGCTGGGAAACGTGCGGGCGCTCGTTCAGGAATAGCGCTGTACAGCGCACGCCAAAAGGTTTTTGACCAACGACAAAAGCCGTTCCTTGCCGAGAAAGGTGGGAACGGCTTTTGTTGTATGTAGAAAACCCCCCGCTAGGCGGGGGGTTCCGTGAAGCTTAAAGCTTTA
>NZ_JAHZCJ010000010.1 GCF_019422935.1 Desulfovibrio sp.
GAGCCTTACAGGCGCATATGAAAAACCCCCGGCTAAGCCGGGGGATATTTATTTGTAGCAACGAACCACTTCTAGCCTTTCTTGCCCTCGCTAGCACCCGGCGTTTCCTGATTTTTGCCCTTTTGCCCGACCTCAGCGCCAGACTCGGAAGCATTGAACTGGCATGCGCCTATGCAACGGATGCCTCCACAATGCGGACAAGCATTGCGCCGTTGCGGCAAAAACATGCACCGCAAAATTTCCAAAAATTGCTTGATCGCCATGCACCCACCGAGAGCATCTTTGTGTAGTGAAAGCCGCACGGCTTAATCATTACGCCGCAAAATCTCAGCATTGAAGCATTACAGGGATATTACCCCGCTCACCCGCAGCATCGCAAAGAACAGATACAGAGTGCCAGCTTGACTAGTGGAACCACTGTCATGAAAAGGCCTTGACTATTCAGCTGGAGCTAGATGGTAATAAGTTTTTCATCATCCTTGAGGATTTTTGTAAACGCCTCCCCAATGTAAAAGACTTCATCAACACCTTCCAGCTTTTCTATCTGCTCAAACACACCGAGGTTTTCAGCACATTTTCTGCATGCTGAAACATGCCCGCCAGCATCATGAAATTTCTTAAGAAGGCCTTGCAGCTTCACGTCTTCACAAATCAATTTAACCGTTGCCCCCCAAAGAATCAGGTGTACTTCTTCCCACCAGCCTTTCAGCAAGGAATTTGTGGCATACATAAAGACCATATTTTCAGCGGTGACAGGGTTATCGTTAACCCACAGGATATGCAGACACTTTTTGCTCATAGGTTTCCCCCATCGGTCAAAGGGTTAGGCAAGTTGCAACAAAAGGACTATTCACAAGAAGAAATACATACCCTCCGTTGCCAGTTAGCCATGACAAACATGACTCGATGCCCACAAGCGCACCTTCGCTGACGCACTCAAACCAGCCCAATATTTCGCCAGATGACAAGAGGGATTCTGTGCCAGCGCCATGGATTCCAGCGGTCGATTCCTGACCCGGCGTTTGTACGCCTCGCCCTGCCCGCCTTGCTCAGGGCATAACAACGCCAACCACACAGTGCAAGAGCGCAGTTAGTAGCGCAGCACTCGTCCGCTATATTCTAAATGGCGGACGAAATCCTGTGGACAGTTTTCCAACAAAAAAGTCCGTGAAACCTAGGTCTCACGGACTATAGCGGACATTTACGCCCCACTCTGGGAGGCCCCCAATGGGCCTCCCGGCGGGCATTTCAGGGCCGAAGAGGCAAGCCCTGAAAATCATGGGCCTTCCTGGCAGAAAAATATTCTGCCAAGGCGCTCAGGCAACAGCAGTATTAGTCGGCCTGAGTGCGGATGAAGGTAGGAATTTCAAAATCGTCCTCATCATAGGTGAAGTCTTCGTGGCCAGGGTTGTGCGCACGGCGGCGCGGCTGGCCTACAACTTCACGCTTCTGCAAATATGAAGGACGGCTACTGTTTTCGTCATACCAGCGTTCAACCTCAGAGCGGCGCGAAGACTGAGGCAAACGTGATTCTCCACGTTCCTGCTCTTCCATCATGCCCTGCTGCGAAAGGCGAGAGGTGGTGCGGCGCGGTTCGGCAACCACGGCGTCAGGGCCGGGCTTGCGGAAGTTGGTGACAGTGGCCGCAGGAGCCTGCACGGCCTGAATAACCTGAGGAGAGTCAATGCCGGTGGCAATAACGGTGAGACGAATTTCGTCGCCGATATTGTCGTCAAACACAACACCAAAGATGATGTTGGCTTCTTCAGGAGTGGCATCGCCGATGATGTCGCCGATTTCGGCAATTTCCTCGGCAGTGATGTCGGTGGGGGCGGTGATGTTGTACAGAACCGCCTTGGCGCTCTCAAGCGAAACATCTTCAAGCAGCGGGCTCATGATGGCGCGCTGGGCGGCCTCGCGGGCGCGGTTTTCGCCAGAGGCGATGCCCGTGCCCATCAGGGCCATGCCGGCTTCGGCCATGGTGGTGCGCACGTCTGCAAAGTCGAGATTGATGAGGCCTTCGCCCACAATGACGTCAGAAATACCCTTGACGGCGTAGTACAGCACATCGTTGGCCTTCTGAAGCATTTCGGAGAAAGGAGCCTTCTTGGGGGCAAAGGCCAGCAGACGGTCGTTGGGGATGGTGATCAGGCAGTCCACATGCTGCTTGAACTCTTCAAGCCCTGCTTCCGCCGCACGCTTGCGCTTGGCGCCTTCAAAGCTGAAAGGCTTGGTCACAACACCCACGGTGAGGACGCCCATTTCCTTGGCAGCCTGAGCAACAACAGGAGCAGCGCCGGTACCGGTGCCGCCGCCCATGCCAGCGGTAACAAAGACCATATCGGCATCGCCGATGGCTTCACGAATGCTGCCAACGCTTTCCACCGCCGCCTCACGGCCAATGGCGGGGTTGGCGCCAGCGCCAAGACCCTTGGTGAGCTTTTCACCAAGCTGCACCTTAACAGAGGCGCCGTTCTTGTTCAGCGCCTGCACATCGGTGTTGGCGCAAACAAACTGCACTCCGCGCAGGCCAGAGGCAATCATGTTCTGCACTGCGTTACCGCCGCCACCACCTACGCCAATAACTTTGATCTTGGCATTGCTGGCCAACGAGGTATCGATATCATCAACGATAGACTGAGCCATTACACCTCTCCTCTGTGCTGTCCTCAAAATGCCCGCTTGAGGTTGTTATGAAATGTCCGCAAACCACTTTTTCATTCGCGAAAGCACACCGTCAAAAACGCCGCTTTCACTACGTGTGGTAAATTTTTTCTGCCCGGAAAGTTCCTTTTCCGCACCGTAACGCAGCAAACCGACCGCCGTGGAAAACTTGGGGCTGTTGACCACGTCTTTCAGGCCCCCAATGTTACGCGGGTAGCCAATGCGCGTGGGCAGATTGAAAATCTGTTCGCCCAGTTCCTGGCAGCCTTCAATCAGCGCCGTGCCGCCCGTGAGCACCACGCCTGCGCCGATCATGTCCTTGTAGCCGGAGCGCACGAGGGTCTGATCCACAAGGTAAAGAATTTCTTCCATGCGGGGTTCGCATATTTCGGCCAGCACCTGACGCGAAAGCCGACGCGGCTCACGGCCACCCACGCTGGGAACTTCGATAAATTCATCGTTGCGCACAAGGTCGGCAAGGGCGCAGCCATACTTGAGCTTGATCTTTTCGGCAGAGGCGATGGGAGTGCGCAGACCAAAGGCAATGTCGTTGGAAAGGTTCTGCCCGCCGAGCGCCAGAACAGCCGTGTGCTTGATTGCATCGTTGGCAAAAACGGCAATATCGGTGGTGCCGCCGCCCAGATCAACCAGAGCAACGCCGATTTCGCGTTCTTCTTCGGTCAGCACGGCCTTGGCCGATGCCAGCGATTCAAGGGCAATATCGGCAACTTCAAGCTGGCTGCGGTGGCACGAGCGCACAATGTTTTGGGCTGAAGAAACAGCGCCCGTAACAATGTGCACCTTCACTTCAAGGCGTACGCCAGCCATGCCGAGCGGGTCGGCAATGCCGCGCTGGTTATCAACAATGTATTCCTGAGGCAGAATATGGATGACCTCTCGGTCGGCAGGAATGGCCACAGCCCTGGCGGCATCAAGGGCGCGTTCAATATCGCGCTGCGCGACCTCGCCGCCCTTGACGGCAATCACGCCGTGGCTGTTGATGCCCATGATGTGGCTGCCCGCAATCCCAACGTATACGGAGTGGATTTCGCAGCCCGCCATAAGTTCCGCATCTTCCACGGCCTTGCGGATGGACTGGACGGTCTGTTCAATGTTGACCACCACGCCCTTGCGCAAACCAGTGGAAACACTGGTGCCGATGCCCACCACATCTACAAGTCCCGACTCCGACAGCTCGCCCACCACAGCGCATATCTTTGTGGTGCCGATGTCGAGGCCAACGATGAGCTCGGACTTATTCATGCCATTCTCCTCAAAACGCCTGTCTCCGGGTCGCAACGGCATGCCACTCTGGCACATGCCGCAAGTTTCTTACGCTGGCTGGTTAAGTAAAACCCAAACGTTGCCGTTAACAGATCGAATCTCGCGAACATTGCGCAGTTCGTGTCTGCGGGCCAGATCGCCCAGGGTCAGACTCAACCGGGAAAGATTGCCCTCCCAATCGTCAGTAGCGATGGAAAGCCGCATTTCCCTGTCTTCAAGATAAATTTCAATGCCCTTGCCGGGACTCACGCTGACGGATGAAACAGCCCCCGCCTCTATGGGCAGCAAACCGCTTTGCATTCCCTTCATCAGACGCGTCAGGTACGGCAAGGCGTCTTCTGCCCCCGAGTCAACGCGCAGGGTGGGCAGCGAGAGAAAATTCTTGCTCTCGACCGGCGCTATAATCTCGCCAAGCTCGTTGGCGTAATACAGCACCCCGTCCTTATGCACCCAAAAAGAAGGCAGCCGTTCTTTCAGCCGAATCACGAACCTGTCAGGCAGAAGGCGCTTAACAGAAACTTCCTCAACCCAGGGTGTCTTGCGCAGGTTTCTTTCAACCTTGGCAATGCTGACCGCCAGGCTGTTGTCGCCCTCGCGGATGCCGCCGTATTGCAGCACCATGTCGTGCGAGAGGCGCACATTACCGGTCACGTCAACATGGCGGGTGGTGAAGAAATCGCTGGTTATGGCCTTGTTGTAGAGCCAGAGCGACGAATAACACACACCCGCAAGAATCAGCCCTAGACAGGCCAGCAGCACAGTCAGCGCCGCAAGGCTTTTCAGCCCGCTGAAGCCCCTGAGCTTCTTGAAAATCCCCGCAATAACCCCGCCCGCACGTACGTTTGACCCGCCGCCGCTTTTCTTGACTGGGGCAGATGCTCGTGTGTAGGAGTTACGGGCTTTGCGTCCGTTTTTTTTCAGGGCAAGGGGCATGGCACTATCCTGACCTCCGGCTCAAGCTCAATGCCAAACCGTTGCCGCACAGCTTGCCGGGCCTCTTGCAACAGGGCCAAGGCCGCCGTGGCGCTGCCCTTGCCTTCATTAATCAAAAAATTTGCATGCAGGGTTGAAAAGGCCATTCCCCCAAGCTGCCTGCCCTTGAAACCGGCCTCGTCAAGAAGCCTCCCGGCAGACATTTCCGGCGTGGGATTTTTGAATACGCACCCCGCGCTCCAAGCCGTCACAGGTTGTTTAGACTTTTTCTTAAAAAAGTTGTGACGCATGCAATTACAGATGCCATCCCTTTCAGCAACGGTCAAGCCAAATGTGGCTTCCAAGACGATAAAATCATTCTTTTTCCCGTTAATGCTGAGAGTACGATAGCCGTATTGCAGTGCATCTTCGTTGATACGCTGAATGGTGTTATCAATAAACACCTGAATATTATAAATATTTTTACATGTTTCCGTACCATGCGAGCCAGCATTCATGGCAACAGCCCCGCCCACGCTGCCGGGTATGCCCACCAGCCCTTCAAGGCCGGAAAGCCCGTTTACAGCGCAAAAACGCAGCAGCCGCGCCATAGGAACGCCCGCTCCCGCACGCACCAGAACCTTGCCCTCGTGCTCGCCCACAATGACCGGGCCGTCACTAAAAAACGGGCGGATCAGAACCAGCGGCAACTCGCCGTCCTGTGCAAGAATATTGCTGCCCGCGCCCAGCACCAATGGTGTGCCGCCAAGAGCCTTGAGCCTATCGGGCAATAGATAAAGGTCTTCGCTCCGCTCGAGTATTATTTCCGCAATGGCGGTCCCCCCCACCCTCAGCGTGGTGCGTGGGGCAAGAAAAGGAGCGGGCATCTCACGCATGGTCTTGTCCTTCCAGCCAGGCGGGGCCAAGGCGGGTGATGCTGCCAGCGCCAAGGGTCAGCAGCACATCACCCTCGCGCAACACATTGGGCAGGGCTGCGGCAAGGTCATTAAGGGTCTGGTAGTATTCCACCGGAGTTGTGGAAACCTGACGGATGCCTTGAGCGAGACTCTGCCCCGAAACACCGGGAATGGGCTTTTCAGACGCGGCGTAAATTTCGGTGAGCAGCAGCTGATCCACACTGTCAAAAACTTTGCAGAACTCGCCAAAATGGGCCTGTGTGCGACTGAAACGGTGCGGCTGAAAAGCCGCCACAATGCGCCGACCAGGAAAGACCTGCCGCGCCGTTGCAAGGGTAGCCGCAATTTCCGCCGGGTGATGGCCGTAATCGTCAACCACAGTCACACCGCCCTTCTCGCCCTTGAATTCAAAGCGTCGCCCCACGCCGCCAAAACCATTCAGGCCCTCGGCGCATTTTTCAAAGCTGATGTCCACTTCCATAGCCGCGCCAATGGCGGCCAGAGCGTTGAGCATATTATGACGACCCGGCTGCGGTAGGCTGACCTGACCGAGCTTGACGCCGTTGCGCCACACCTCAAAGTTGTTGCGCACGCCGCATTCAAGCGGCACGGCGCGCAGCACGTTGTCCTCCGCAAAGCCGTAAGTAAGCACAGGGCGCTTCACACGTGCAAGCAGGGCGCGCACGCCGGGGTCGTCGCCGCAGACGATGTTCAGGCCGTAAAAAGGAACGTTGTTCATGAACTGCACAAAGGCATCATCAATGCCCTGTCGGGTTTTGTAGTGATCCAGATGGTCTTCGTCCACGTTGGTCACGACATTGATGATGGGCAAAAGACACAGAAAGGAGCCGTCAGACTCGTCGGCTTCGGCTATCAGATATTCGCCGTGCCCAAGATGTGCGTTGGTGCCATAAGCGTTGAGCCTGCCGCCGATAATAACTGTAGGATCAAGCTCCGCAGTATCAAAGATAGATGCCGTAAGTGATGTTGTAGTGGTCTTGCCATGTGTACCGGCAATGGCAATGCCCTGTCGCAAGCGCATCAGTTCTGCCAGCATTTCGGCGCGCGGGATTATGGCAATGTTGCGGCGGCGTGCTTCCACAAGCTCTGGATTTTCATCGCTGATGGCGGTGGACTTTACCAGAACCTGAACATCCCCCACGTTTTCCGCGGCATGGCCCACGGCAACGTGTGCGCCAAGGTCGCGCAGATGACGCACAACGGCAGAATCGCTCATGTCAGAGCCGGAAACCTCGTAGCCCTGATTGAGAAGAACCTCGGCAATGCCGCTCATGCCCGCGCCGCCAATGCCCACCATATGAATACGCCGAATCTTGCTGTTCATGCTCTACCTTTAAAGAAAGTCTAGATAATTTAAAGGGTTGAATTCACCCTTGGATATTGGATGCTGAAACCCTGTTTACGCTGTTTGTTCCAGAACCGCGACCACGCGCGCTGCCGCGTCAGGCCGGGCAGCGGCAAGTGCGGCTGCGGCCATGGGTTCGCGTTCGCCGGGCATGGTCAGGAGCCGCAGCAGGATGTCAGACATCCCCTGTACGGCCATACGTCCTTCAGGCACCAGTACGGCAGCGCCGCTGCGGGTCAACACCTCGGCATTGCGGGTCTGGTGATCGTGAATGGCATAGGGAAAAGGCACAAGAACCGAGGGCAGGCCTGCGGCGCAAAGCTCCGCTACCGTGCTGGCCCCGGCGCGGCACAGGGCCACGTCCGCCCAGGCATAGGCCCCGGCCATGTCGTCTATAAAGGCGGAAACGCATTCGGGGGCATAACCCGCAGCCACATAGGCCGCGCGCGCACTGCCCTCGTCGGTTATGCCGGTCTGGTGGCGGATCTCCACCCCGGCACCGCGAAATTCCGCCAGATTTTCAAGCATAAAGGCATTGAGTGCATGCGCGCCCTGCGAACCGCCTACGACCAGCAGACGGCGCGTCTGCCGGTGGCGATCCACCTGCCCCACCGCACTTACGGCCGCCCGCACAGGGTTGCCCGTAAACACGCATTTCTTCATATCAAAGCCGCTGGTGTTGGGCAGCGAAATGCACACGCGCCGCGCAAGCCGGGCCAGAAAACGGTTGCTGGCACCGGCTATGGCGTTCTGCTCGTGCAGCACGCCGGGCACGCCAAGAATACGTGCGGCCAGCATGGGCGCAAATGCGGCATACCCGCCGAATCCAGCCACAACATCAGGCTTGAAACGGCGTAGAATGCCCACGGCCTTGCCCACGGCAAGGGCCATCTGCGCGCCTGCGCCCACAGCCTTGAAGCCGCGCCCCAAAAGACCGCGCACAGGCAGTCCCTCAAAGGGAATGCCCGCCTGACGCATCAGCCGTTCTTCCGGCCCGTAGAGCGAGCCAACAAACAGCAAGTTGGCATTGGGATTGCGACGCCGCAATTCCTCTGCCACAGCCAATGCCGGAAAGATATGCCCGCCCGTGCCGCCGGTCGTCAGGATGATGTTGTCCATGTGTCCGCCGTCCTTGAAAAGTTCATGAGCAGGCCCACGCACAGCATGGTGGCCAAAAGGTTACTACCGCCGTAACTCATGAGGGGCATGGGCACGCCCTTGGGCGGCGCAACCCCCATGACCACGGCCAGATTCATGACCGAACCCATTGCAAGAATGGTGGTAATGCCGAATGCGGTAAAACGGTCGCGCAGATTCCGCTGGCCCATGATGATTTTGTAGCAGCGCCAAAAAAGCAGAGCAAACAGAATCATCACGGCGCTTACGCCCACAAAGCCCATTTCTTCGGCAAGCACGGCCATGATAAAGTCGTTGTGCGCTTCAGGCAGATAAAACATCTTCTGCTTGCTTGCGCCAACGCCTACGCCAAAGAAACTGCCCGACCCAATGGCAAGCAGCGACTGCACAAGCTGGTAGCCCGTGTTGTGCGCATCCTGAAAAGGATCAAGAAAGGCCAGCAGACGGCGCAGACGATACGGCGAAGAGATGGCCAGCGCCATAGCGCCGCCGCATGCGAGCGCCACCGAAAAGAACAGATAGACAAAGCGGGTGCCGCCCGCCACGCACATGAAAAACAGAATACTTGCCAGAACGACGGCGCTGCCGAAGTCAGGCTGCAAAAGCAGCAAAAAGCAGAACAGCCCCGTAACGGCAAAGGGAGGAATGACGCCCCGGCTGAACGTCTTGATAAGTTCCTGCTTGGAACTCATGAAATACGCCAGATACAGCGCCAGCGCAATTTTGACGAATTCCATGGGCTGAATGGAGATAAAACCCAGAGGGATCCAGCGTTTTGCACCATTGATGGCAGGGGTAAGGGGCGAGAGCGTCACCAGCAGCAGAAGCAGCGCAAGAAAGAGCGCAGGATACTGCATGCGGTACAGCCAGTGCCTTGGCAGAAGGGCCGCGCTCCACAGCGCAACGCCGCCGCCAAGGGCAAAAATGACCTGACGCTTGAAGAAAAAGTATTTGTCGCCGTTGACCTGCTCCGCCACGATGCCGCTGGCCGAAAGCACCATCACGAGACCAATGGAAAGGATAATGAGCATGATGGTGAAAAGCCACCAGTCAAAGGGCGCGAACGGCCCTTCTTCCGTGGCTCTCGCCATGGCGCTGTTTACCTTGGGCGCTTTTTCCTTACCGCTGAAGATGTTCTTCATGACAGTTTACCCACAATCTGTTTGAAGTCTTCTCCACGCTGTTCATAATTCTTGTACAGATCATAGCTGGAGGTGGCGGGCGCAAGCAGCACCACATCGCCGCTTTTGGCATTTGCCGAGGCGAAACGTACAGCAGGCTCCATTGTTTCGTGCCAGCTTATGGGCACAATTCCCTGCCAGGCCTTTTCAAAATGCTCGCGGCTGGCCCCAAAAAGCACGACTTCCTGCACTTTGGCGCGCAGCAGATCGGCAAGCCCGGCCAGATCGCCGCCCTTGAACTTGCCGCCGCAGAGCAGCCGCACTGGGCGGTCAAAGGCCTCCAGCGCCACCTGAAGGGCGGAAACCGTGGTACATTTGGAATCGTTGACGTACAGCACGCCACCAAGCTCGCGCACGCGCTCAAGACGGTGCGGCAATGGCTGAAAACGCTCCACGGCCCTGGTCGCACTGGCATCCGTCACGCCAAAAAGGCGGCAGGCCTGCCATGCGGCTTCTTCATTGATGCGGTTGTGCGCGCCCATGAGACAGCTTGTGGGAAAGCGCTCGGTGGCCTTTACAAAAACCTTGCGGGCCTTGAGGCGGTGGGCGTCAGCCAGCGCTTGCAGGTCTTCGCCAAGCACGGCCAGATCGCCTTCGTCCTGACAGCGGAACAGGCGGAATTTGGCTTCGGTGTATTCCGCCATGTCCTTATGGTAATCAAGATGGTTGGGCGTGATGTTGAGCAGGATGCCCGCGCGCGGACAAAAAGTAGTGCAGGCCTGCAACTGGAAGCTGGAGATCTCAAGCACAAGCACATCGGCCTTTTTACCGCCGAGAACATATTCCGAAAGCGGCGTCCCGATATTGCCGCCCAAAAACACGGAATAGCCCTGCTCATGCAGCATGGCGGCAGCCAGAGAGGCCGTGGTGGTTTTGCCGCTGGTGCCGGTAATGGCCAGCACTGGCTCATCATCAAGGTAGCGCCAGGCCAGTTCCATTTCGGCCAGAATTTCAGAAACCTGCGTGTCCACCAGCCCTGCAAGCCTGGCTACAGGCATGCCGGGGCTGGGCACCACAAAGGTCGCGCCTGCAAACTGCGCGGCAGAATGCTCGCCAAGCTGCACGTCAATACCAAGGGCAGCAAGTTCAGCGGAAAGCACTTCCCTTCCGGCCAGCGCCTTGAGGTTGCTGTCCAGTAGCCGAACCCTCGCCCCGGCGCGCCGCAACAGTCTGGCGGCAGCAAGACCTGAACGGCCCGCCCCCACAACAACTGCCAGCTCGCCGGGTTCAATACGTCTGCCGCGATTTTTCTCCAGTGCCATATCCCCTCTCCTCAGCGCAGCTTCAGAACAGAAAGCGCCACAAGGCCCAACAGGATGGAAGTTATCCAGAACCGGATGATGATCTTGGATTCAGGCACGCCCTTGAGTTCAAAATGATGGTGCAAGGGTGCCATGCGGAAAATACGTTTGCCGCCAGTCCAGCGAAAGTAGCCGACCTGCAGAATGACCGAAAGCGTTTCGGCCACAAAAAGGCCGCCCACAACAGAGAGAACAAGTTCCTGCTTGCACAGCAGGGCCAGATAGCCCAGCACGCCGCCAAGCGAAAGTGAACCCACATCGCCCATGAATACCTGGGCCGGATAGGCGTTGAACCACAAAAAGCCAAGGCCCGCGCCCACAAGCGCCGCGCAGAACACTGTGACCTCGCCCACGCCGGGCATGTAGGGCAGCAGCAGGTATCCGGCAAAGCGGGCGTTGCCCGTGATATAAATAAAAATGGAAAAAACGAGGCAAGCCACAATGGAAGGCCCGATTGCAAGGCCGTCCAGACCGTCCGTCAGATTAACGGCGTTGGAAGAGGCCACCATGACAAACACGCCAAAGGGCAAATAAAACCAGCCCAGATCAAAGGTAACTTCTTTCAGAAAAGGTATGGTCAGCTTGCTGCTGTAATCGGGATTAATGTAGAGCAGCACCATTGCCGCGCAGGCAATGACCAGTTGCCCCGCCATCTTGGACCTGCCGGAAATCCCCTTGTTTTTGTGGTGGCGCAACTTGGTGATGTCGTCCCAGAAGCCAACGGCCCCGAAGCCCGCAAAAACAAGAAAGGCCTGCCAGATGTAGGGATTGGTCAGGTCAGACCACAAAAGCAGGCTGATGCTGAGCGTAAACAGCATGAGCAGGCCGCCCATGGTGGGGGTGCCGGCCTTGCAGGCGTGGGCGGCAACGTCTTCATGAATATACTGGCCGCATTTGAGGCTGCGGAGCCAGCCGATAAACCGGGGGCCAATGAGAATGGAAAGCACCAGAGCAGTGATGAGCGCGGCCAACGAGCGGAAGCTGATGTACCGAAAAACGTTGAATACCGTCCATTCGGACGTAAGGGGGACAAAGAGATTATAGAACATGCAGCGTAATCCGTTCTTTTGGTCGTGTGCAGACCGTTATGCCCATTCTTTAAAGCAGGTAAACCCTGAAACTGGGGTTTGAGCGGAATAATCCGCCAACGCCCGTTTCAAGTATGCAACGCTCCAGCAGGCGGCGTTTTTGATCTTGGCCCTCAGCCCCGCACGGCCTCCGGCTCTGTGAGAGTCTGGAGCAGACATTCCAGCCTGTTGCCGCGTGATCCCTTGAACAGAGCCACGCCGCTGGTCTTGTTTTCTGCAAAAGCACTGGCCGTCAATTGGGCCCATGCAGCGGCAAAAGCCGCAGCGTCATACACCTCGAACCACGGCCCTGTATAGCCCCCACAAGTCAGCCCGGCGCGGATATTTTCGCCGTGGCCGCCCTTCCAGAATACTGCCGAGGGTTTAAGTTCAGCCAGATGTTTGCCGAGGGATTCGTGCTCTGCCGCAGCCTGCGGCCCAAGCTCGAGCATCTCGCCGAGCACAGGCACAAAAAGCCTGCCAGCGGCGCGCTCTGCCGCGGCATCAAGCATACGGCGCATGGAAAGCGGGTTGGCATTATAGGTGTCGTCAATAAGCAGCCATTTGCCCACGCGCGTCTGGTTGAACCGCTGCACGGGCAGATCGCTCTGGGACAGGCCCTGAGCAATTTCCGCAGTACTCAGGCCCAACAGATGGGCAACGGCAGCAACGGCTATGACATTCTCCGCACCGTACTCTCCCCTGAAAGGCGCTGTTACATCGCAACGCACACCGTCAAGCCAGAGGTGGTACAGGCCGCGCCTGTCGTCCGGCGCATCTATGCCCATTGCGGCATCATCCCGGCTGTCGACCTGCGCGGGGGCTGGCCCTGCGTATGAGGCACGATATTCCACGGCTTTGCCTGTGGCGCTGAAAAAATGCAGTTCCGCGCCTGTGGCTCTGGCCTCGCGCACAAGTTCTGGATAATCGGCGCACACAAGGCCAATGCCCTTGGGGGCAAGATTGGTGAGCAGACGCGATTTGTGCCAGGCCACGCCCTTGCTGCCCAGCCCTTCGGTGTGGCCTGCGCCAACATTGAGAATGAGGCCAATGTCAGGGCGCATGACGGACGACAGTTCTTCCATGTCGCCCTCGTGGCTGATGCCAGCCTCCATGACCCAAAAATCTTCATCGCCGTCAGTGGCGAGCATGGCGCGGGGCATGCCGATCTGGTTGTTGTTGTTCAGGGCGTTCTTGGCGGTCTTGCCGCGCACGGAAAGCACCTGAGCCAACACTTCCTTGAGCGTTGTTTTGCCCGCAGTGCCCGTAACACCCACTACTTTGGCGGTAGTTTTGTCTCGCCACATGGCGGCTATGCTGCCAAGGGCCTTGACCGTATCTTCCACCACCAGCACGGGCACACCTGCATCAGGCAGCGCCCGGGAAGCCAGCACGGCAGAAGCCCCCAGTTCCACGGCGGCAGGCACAAAGTCGTGCCCGTCCACCCTGCTGCCGGGGATGCAGACAAAGAGAACCCCGGGCGCGGCTTCGCGGCTGTCCGTCACTGTGGCGGTCAGCGCAATGTCGCTCTCAAGGGCGCTCAGGCCCAGACGGGCCGCTATTTCATTGTAGGTCAGTCGCAATGAAGAAACTCCCTAACTACTTCCTGGTCGCTATAGTGGTGTTTGACGCCCTGGATGATCTGATAATCCTCATGGCCCTTGCCTGCAATAAGCAATGCATCGTCCTTGCCGAGCATTTTCAGCGCCTTGATGGTAGCCGCGCGGCGGTCAACTTCAACCACAACTTCGCGGGCGGATTTCAAACCGGGCAGGACATCCTGCAAAATGGCTTCCGGCTCTTCAAAACGCGGGTTGTCGGAGGTCAGCACTGCCACGTCGGACCAGCGGGCAACCGCCTCGCCCATGAGGGGGCGCTTGGTGCGGTCACGATTGCCGCCGCAGCCAAATACAGTAACAACGCGTTTGAATCCAGCCCCCCGCAGGGCCTGCAAAACGTTTTCCAACGCATCCGGCGTGTGGGCATAGTCTACAAATACATTTAATCCTTGGGGATTTTCCACACGTTCAAGCCGCCCGCTCACTCCTGTAAAACTTTCAAGAGATTTGAAAGCATCAGGCTCAATACCCATTTCAAGGGCAACGGCCTGCACGGCCAGCAGGTTTGAGGCGTTGAACGCGCCCACCAGAGGCGAGCGAAGTTCCCACTTGCTGCCCTCAAGATGCATGCGCATATGGCAGCCGTCTGTTCCGGCAGAAAGCAGTTCACCCCAGAGGTGACGCTTGTTCAGCGCGCCTTTCTGCAAACCAAAGGAGAGGGCCGTGGGGCACAGCTCAAGCAGGCGACGGCCCCATGGATCGTCGGCGTTGACAGCCATGGCTTTGTCGGGCCGTGGCAGTTCCAGGAACAGGCGGGCCTTGACCTGGAAGTAGCTTTCCATGCTCTTGTGATAATCCAGATGATCCTGCGTCAGATTGGTAAAGGCTGCGCCGGAAAAAGGGACGCCGCAGACGCGCTGCTGGTCAATGGCATGGGAGGACACTTCCATCACCGCCACATCCACGCCCGCCTTGGCCATGGCGGCCAGCATGGCGTGCACGCTCAGGGCATCGGGCGTAGTGAGGGGCGCGGCTTCCGCATGACCGGGCCAGCGGTAGCTGACAGTGCCCATGACGCCAAGTTTGTGCCCGGCCTGCGCAAAGAGCTGCTCAAGCAGATAGGAGCAGGTGGTCTTGCCGTTGGTGCCTGTAACGCCCACGATCTTGAGCGGCAGTTCACTGGTGCGCCAGCGGGCCTCCGCCAGACGCCAGAGCGCCTCGCGCGGGTCGGAATGGTGCACAACGTGGCAGCCGCCAGCAAGTGCGGCAGCTTCTTCCGCTCCGCCGGGGCGGCAAACGACAATGGAAGCCCCTGCGGCTACTGCGGCGGGAATAAAACGCGCCCCGTCTTCGTTAACGCCAGGCACGGCAACAAAGATATCGCCGGAATTGACCTGGCGAGAATCGACGCGCACTTCAATACCGCCACGTCTGCACTGTTCAAGAAGGGCTGCAAATTCCCGTTCCATATCAACCTCACTGCATAACCGGGGCAAATACCCCAATTTAGTCCCGGCGGCGCGCGCAATTCAACCCGCAACCCCGCGCGCCATGCGTGCGCCAGCCGGAAGCAACCTGCCGTTCTTACCGTTCGGAAAGCCAGAGAATATATTCGATGTCCTTGCCTTCTTCAGGCCAGGCCACACCAGGAGCAGGGGTCTGCTTGACCACCCTGCTGCCGGATCCTTTGAGTTCAGGCACAACACCCGCGCGGGCAAACAGTTCAACAGCATTGCGCACAGACTTGCCCATCACGTCCGGCACCTTGCTGCTGGCCTTGGCCAGATGCCCAGGCAAACGCATGCCTTCGGCCTGCTGCGGCGGGGCCAGCTTTCTGGTGTCGGTGGCATAGGGAACCTCCAGCGCGGCAAGCTTGAGGCCACGCTGACGGATCTTGGTGGCCGGGCCTTCACCCTCGGAGGCTTTTTTATCCGCTTCCGCCACCTTGGTTTCATTAAACATGCCCGTGTACGACACCATGCGGGAGGCAACTTCCTTGAACACAGGTGCTGCGACCACGCCGCCGTACTGGTTGCGCGAAGGTTCATCGACCATGACCATTACAAAATACTTGGGCTTGTCTGCAGGGAAAAAGCCCACGAACGAAGCAAGACGCTTGCTGCCGTATGTGCCCGACCTGTGGTCGGCCTTCTGGGCCGTACCGGTCTTGCCGCCCACGTCAATGCCGTCCACACGGGCGCGTTTACCTGTACCGTCCGGTTCTTCAACAACATCACGCATCATGTGCATGACTTCGCGCACGGCGGTTTCAGAATAAATGCGGGGGCGCACCTCATCCACAGCGCCGTCTTCGCGCGTGAGGCGCAAGGGCTTGTACACGCCGTTGTTGAGCAGGGTCAGGTAGCCCTGCGCCATCTGGAGGCCTGTCACCGAAATACTCTGACCAAACGAGGTGGACATGATGTCCACTTCGCTCCAGTCGCGCGGAGCGCGCAGGATGCCTCGGCTTTCAGACACAGGTACGCCCGTGCGCTGCCCAAAGCCCAGGGCATGCATATATTTGTAGAAGGTGGGTGCGCCCATAGACAGGCCGATCTTGGCCATGCCAATGTTGGACGAATAGCGCAGCACCTTGGCAGCGGGCAATATCCCCTGCCGCGATGTGTCGCGGATGGTGAAGTTTTTGGTCACCCACTTGCCGCCTTCGCAGTCGATAAGTGTATTGGGCGTAACCTTGCGTTCCTGAATGGCGGCGGCCATCACAAAAGGCTTGAACGTGGAACCCGGTTCCAGAGCATCGGCAGCCAGCCTGTTGCGGTAAACAAGCGGCGAAAAATCCTTATAATTGTTGGGATTGAAGAAAGGATACTGCGCCCAGGCCATAATTTCGCCCGAGGCCACATCAACCACCAGCGCCCCGCCCCAGCGGGCATCATATTCCCGCACGGTACGCGCCACGGCTTCTTCAACAAAAAACTGGATTTGCATGTCGATGGTGAGGGTCAGATCCTGCCCCACCGGTTCGCTCTGGCCTTCTTCGTGCAGATAAAAACGGCGGCCCATGGCATCGCGCTGCACAATCTGGCGCGTGGGAATGCAGCCAAGGCGCGAATCAAGCGAGCGCTCAATCCCTTCAAGGCCCTTGTCGTCAAGGCCCACAAAGCCAAGAAGCTGCCCAGCCATGTGCTTGAAGGGATAAACGCGGTCATATTCCTTGCTCAGGCCTATGCCGGTGATGTTGGCCTTGCGCACGGCCTCGGCGGTATAATCGTCCACCTTGCGCTTCAGCCAGACAAAGCGGCGCTTGGTCTGCGCCAGATCATCATACAGCTTCTGCGGCTCCATGCCCAGAATGGGGCCAAGGGTGTTGGCCATGGCCTGAAAATCGGTGATGTCCTGCGGGCGGGCGTAAATGGATTTTGCTTCCACACTGCGGGCCAGCACCTGACCGTTGCGGTCAAAGATCATGCCGCGGCGCCCGGTGACCAGCTCCGTAGCCGTATGCTGGCGACGCGCGCGCTCCGCAAGGCGCGGCCCCTCCATCATCTGGAGGTACCATGCGCGCCCCCACAGCCCGACCCACAGCAAGCAGAAGATGCAGACAACGATCTTGATGCGGGCGCGGCCCCAGTCCACATTGCCCATCCAGGCCGGAGAGCTCGTGCCCTTGCCCGAAGAAACAAGGTTGCGGGTGGTCTGCGGCTTGGTGGCACGGGCAGGGCCAGCGCTGGACACATTGCGTTTGCGAGAACTGAGTTTGAACATGGCGTTTCCAAACTGGGCGTCGCCGTAATGACGCCGGGCTTTTTCCGGGCCTGACCATTAACTGGACAGACATTGGAGCATTCCGGAGTTTTTACTGTAGTTCCATACGTCGAATCTGGCCGGGCTTGGGTTCGCGCATACCGAACTCATCTGCCTTGCGCCGCAGTTCATAGGGAGAAAGCAGCCGCTCGCGCTCAACTTCAAGCTTGGCCCTCAGGGCGCGCCGTTCGCGAACAGTATTCTGCTGGATATTGATAAAATAGGTTGTGTCCATGCGCTCAATGTTGCTCCACACCAGCACAAGGCCCATGACCATGCAGCTCAGAAGCCCCAGAACCAGCGCCAGAAGCCATCCCCTGCCTCCATGTTGCTGGTTCATGGTTGTATTGCGCTTCATGCTCCGGTCGCCTCGGCTATTTTTTCCACAGCGCGCAGCTTGGCGCTGCTGGAGCGAGGGTTGACGGCCAGCTCTTCGGGCGTGGCGGTCACGGGCTTTTTGAACAGGATGCGCACTTCGGGCTGATGATGGCACACGCATACCGGCACATGGCGCGGGCAGCGGCAGCCTTCTGCCCAGTGACGCATGGCCTGCTTGACCATGCGGTCTTCAAGCGAGTGAAACGTTATGACGGCGAGCCTGCCGCCGATGGGCAGATAAGCCAGTATGCTATCAAGGAAACGCCGCAATTCCCCCAGCTCGTCGTTGACGGCCATGCGCAAGGCCTGAAAGGTGCGCGTGGCCGGATGCCGCCGGGCCTTGGCCCGCCATGCTGCGGGGTAGGCCTTTTCCACCAGGGCCGCCAGTTCTGCCGTGGTGTCTATGCTGGCCTTCTGGCGCGATTCCACAATCACACGGGCAATGCGCCCTGCCTGGGGTTCTTCGCCCAGCATGGCGATGCATTCCTTGAGCTTTGCAAAACTTTCGCGGTTGACCCAGTGCCAGGCCGATGGCTGACCGGAATTCTGATCCATGCGCATATCGAGCGGGCCATCGCCGTGAAAGCTGAAACCGCGTTCGGCTTCATCAAGCTGGAGCGAAGAAACGCCGATATCCAGCAGCGCTCCGTCCACCTTGTTCCAGCCCAGTTCTGCCAGCGCATCGGGAAAATTGCTGTAATTGCAATGAAAAATGTGAGCGCGGTTGCCAAAGGGGGCAAGGCGCTGACGCGCAAGAGCCATGGCGTCTTCGTCCCGGTCGAGGCCGCACAGTTCAATGTCGCTGGCGGTGCCGAGCACAGCCGAGGCATGACCGCCCATACCAAGGGTGCCGTCTAGATAGCGACCACCGGCGCGGGGCGAAAGAGCCTCCAGCGTTTCTGCCGGAAGCACCGGCACGTGCCGCACTGGTTCAGCGATGTTATCCAAAATTTCCGTCATGGTGCGGCCTATAGACTGAGAGTTATGCCAAGCCCGGAAAGCTCGTCGGACACATCCTCAAGCTGGAGGGCATTGAAGCGTTCCTGATCCCAGATTTCAAATTTGTTCAGCATGCCCACAAGCATTGCATCCTTGTGCAACCCTGCCTCGCGCATCAGCACCTGCGGAATGCGCACCCGCCCCTGGGCATCGGGCTCGAGTTCCTGGGCAAGGCCCATAACCTTTGTTTTGAAGTGCGAAAGCCTGGGTGAAGGCATGGGGATACTGCCAAGCTGTTCTGTAACCATGTCCCAGTCGGCGGGCAGATAGGCCACCAGGCGTCCGTAAAAAGCAGTAAGCCAAAACGTCCCAGAGCCGCCGTCCGCGCAGAGTCCTTCGCGGTATTCCGGCGGCAGCATGAGTCGCCCCTTGGGGTCTAGGCTGCGGGAAAGGCTTTTTGTGAACAGTTTTTTCACTTTTTCCCACTTCTTACTACTTGTTACCACTTTTTCCCACTTATGCCCCAAGCCCTACCCCGTGTCAAGCAATGTCGCAAAATTGGCTTTATCTGCGAATTATCTGGCGATCAGTCCTCCAGTTTCCGTACATTTTTGCGGTGGTAAAAAGTGGCAAGTTACCACTGCCAACCCTTCAGGGGATGCAGGGCAAAAAATAACGCCCATCATTTCCGCAGAAGCAAAAAGCCACCAGGCGGACAACATGGGCGCAGTTTCAACGCTTTTGCGCCGAATGCCTTGACAATATGGGGGAAAACCAAGACTATTTGGATCAAGCCGGAACTGTAAATTTTGCACTTTTGCGCCCTTGCGCCACCGGTTTCAGCCAAAAGGAACAGATATGAGAACGAAAATTGTCGCTACTATCGGTCCCGCTTCCAACAGCAAAGAAAAACTGCACGAACTGGCCGAGGCCGGAGTCAGTGTGTTTCGCCTCAATTTTTCGCATGGCAGCGCAGCGGACTTTGTTGCTATCATCCAGAGCATTCGTGAGGTGGAAGCGGCCATCGGGCGGCCCATCACCATCATGCAGGATCTTTCCGGCCCCAAAATCCGCCTTGGCGTGCTGCCCGAAACCAGCATAACCGTCACCAAGGGCATGGAGCTGCTGCTCGGCCCCAGCGACCGCCATGTGGACGATTTCCCCTATCTGCCCTTTGACCACGACGTGATCCTCGAAAGCCTCGAACCCGGCGACCGCATGGTGCTGGCTGACGGCGGGCTCCAGTTTGTGGTTACGGAATGCCGCGCGGACGGTCTTGTGCTGCTCAAGGCGGACAACTCCGGCATCGTCACCTCGCGCAAGGGTCTGGCCCTGCCAGGCAAGGCCACCAAGGTGCGCGCCCTGACGGATAAGGACAAAAAAGACCTTGCGGACGGCCTCAAACTAGGTGTGGACGCAGTGGCAATCTCCTACGTGCAGACTGCGGACGACGTGCGCGAAGCCAAGGAGCTTATCGCCGCTGCCGGCAAAAACCTGCCCGTGGTCGTCAAGCTTGAGCGGCAGAGCGCCGTGGACAACCTTGCCGAGATTCTGCACGAGACTGACGTAGTCATGGTGGCTCGCGGCGACCTTGGCGTAGAATGCCCCCTGCCCCTTCTGCCCGCGCTGCAAAAGCACATCATCAGCGCATGCAACAAGGCCTCCAAGCCTGTTATTGTTGCCACGCAGATGCTGCTCTCCATGGTCAACAGCCCCGCCCCTACCCGCGCGGAAACCACTGACGTTGCCAATGCCGTGCTTGACGGCGCGGACTGCGTGATGCTTTCGGAAGAAACCGCCATGGGCAACTTCCCCGTTGAAACCGTGCGCTACATGCGCCGCATCACGGACGAAGCCGAACGCCTGCTGCTGCTCAACCGCAAGCTTGAAGAGCCGGACAGCGACAAGGGCATACCAGAATTTCTGGCCTACTCCGCCTGCCTGCTGGCAGACAAGGCTTCGGCCAAGGCCATTGTGTCGCACAGTCTTTCGGGCAGTTCGGCCCGGCAGGTCTCTGCCCGCCGCCCCCCGCAAAGCATCTATGCACTCACGCCTGACCCGGTTTCCATCAAGGCCCTCAACTTCGTTTGGGGCGTGAGGCCGGTTTTTGTGGAAAATCCGCAGGAAGAACCAAGTCACCTTATTCGGGCCGAGAGCTTTATCCATAACAGCCCGGATTTTGAACCTGACGACTGCGCGGTTATTACCGCTGGTCAGGTCAAGGGGTCTTCCGCCACGCCCCGTGGCACAAACCTTGTCAAAATTTACTGGAAGTAGCTCATGGCCGCAGAGCAAAGGAAAGTTCTTGATGTTCCCATGAACATCAACGAGGAATATTATCAGATCAGCGGCGAAATCCTGTCGAGCTTTCCCAAGTTCCGGCCTCCGGTAGATCTGTTCAGGTTTCGCGAAGATATCGCTGTGCTCGCTCCCTACTGCGTCAAGGGGAGCCGCCTGACCAGCGAACAGGTGGATGAAGTGGCGCAGTTGTGCGCGGAGGGCGATCTTTTTGTGTCGCGCTCCGACCACCACATTTACTCGCGCCACATCGTCAAGCAGCTTGACCTTGTGCTGCAGGACAACAACCTCAAGGAAGCGGAAATCGCAGACATCTGCATTCGCGCCCTGCTTATGCGTTGCAGCGACTTTTTTGAGCAGCCTGTCAAAACGCTCTTTGAACCGCTGTACCGCGATGTTATGGTTGTTACTGAGTACCTGTGGAGCGACAAACACCACATCAGCACATTCATGCGCCGTCTGTTCCGCAAAAACAACCTTGCACGGCATTCCATCAACAGCATGATTGTGGGCCTGTGGATATGGTTGCAGGGCGCAGGTGAATTCCGACGCAAAGACATGGATCGCATTGCTGTTGCCATGCTGCTGCACGATGTGGGCATGTGCAAGGTTCCCCCTTTCCTGCTCAGCAAGGCTGGTCCACTGAAACAGGAAGAAAGGGAAAAAATCATTCCCCATCCCATTGTGGGCGTTCGCTTGATGCAAAAGATGGAAGTGTCTTTTGACGAGCTGCTGCGCGCCTGCTTTGAGCACCACGAGCGGCTTGATGGTTCCGGCTATCCCCAGCACACCAAGGGCAACCAGACCACCAAGGTTGGACGCCTCGCAGCGGTGGCCGACTCTTTTGCCGCCATGATTTGCGACCGGCCTTTCAGAAAGGGCAAGGATATTGTGCAGTCTGCCAAGGAGCTTGCCAACGACCCACGCTATGACCAGGAAATGGCCAACGCCCTGTTCGGTGGTTTTGCCGCAGGCACTATCGGGCAAATGGTCGACATGGACGCAGTGGTGGATACGCCGCAGCCGGAATAGACACATACTGGCGCAGGCCAGCAAAAGGACAAGAAAAATTCATTTGGTCGCAGATCAAACACCCTAAGGGAGTTTGTCCTTCTGCCAGCAAATACATAAAAAGCCGGTTCAGAACCATGCGTTCTGAACCGGCTTTTTATGTAAGCCTCTTGGCCTGCTTGCGCGGTGTACAATCACCTGCCAGCTTGGACGGGCCTGCTTACATTTTGCCCGCTGCGGCAAAAAACACTTCTGGCTCACGCCGTTCACGGCACTTGCTTTCAAGCATGGCAACGATTTTGTCCACCTGCGGATTGTCAAAATACTTTGCCTGTTCCGGGCAGATTTTTACGCAGGCGCAACAGCGCAAACAGCCCTGCGCCACCTGCGCGGCATTGTCGGCATCAATCACGCGCACAGGGCACACGCTGGCGCACAAGCCGCACTGCGTACATGAATCAAGGGTCTGGGGCCGAATATCCGCCGCTGGGGGCAGCGCCTTGTAAGGGCGGTTGCCGGGCACAGCCACCGTTGCGCTTTTTCCACAGGGGATGACGCTAGCTGCCCTGCGGGCAAAATCCGCGATAGCGGCCATATCTTCTGCATCAGGCCGACCTGCCCCGACCTTTGCCGTCATGCTGTGCTCTGCCACAAAGGCCCCTGCCGCAGGTACGGAAAAACCGTTGGCTACAAACAGATCAACCGCTTCAAGCAGGGCATCGTCATAGTGCCTGTTGCCATACACGGCAAGCGGAACCGCTCGCGCGCCATGCCCTGCCAACCTTGCCAGCGGCTCCATCAGCAATGGGGGAATACGCCCTGCATAGACCGGAAAGGCAAAAACCAGCACATCCTCCGCCCCAAGCGTGCGGGCTGCCGCCCGCCCTTCAGGAAACGTCCAGTCCCAGTCATCGCCGCGCGCCAGTGGCATATTCTGCGTCAGTTCCTGCTCCAGAACACGGGCAGTTTCTTGCGCCATGCTGCGGCTGCTGCCAGTTGGGCTGAAAAAGACCGTATGAAGCCTTGGGGTCATGACATCATCCTTTGTTCATGAAAAAGCGGGCCGTTGGTACAGCCCGCCTGAAGAGTGCATTCTCATACGGCCTAGGCCGCAAATGCCGTTACGCAAACAGACCTTACCAGGCTTTTTTGCTCTGCTCGTGCCCGACTATGCCGCCAGCCAGAGCGCCCACGCCCGCGCCAGCCAGAGCGCCCCAGGCAGCGGATCCACCGGCAATGGCGGCAATGCCAGCGCCGCCAAGCGCGCCAAGGGCCGCGCCGCTGGCAACACCCTGCTGGGTCTTGCTCATATTGGTGCAACCAATGCCGCTGACAAACAAGGCGGCCAGCAACGTGATTATCAACAAGTTTTTCATATTTTCTCTCCTGAAGAAACCGCGTAGCGGATTTTGCTGTTACTTGGCGTTCAGGCGGGGTTCAATGATTTCGCGCCAGATCACGCTCATGACCGGGCGGTCAAGCTGCTGCGGATTTGCCGTGTACCACGCGTCCACCATCTTGGCGACTTCCGCGCGGTTCACACCCTTGAAGGCCTTCATCCAGCCCTTTTCAAAGGGTGAAAGCGTGTACACCGGACGTTTGCCTTCCTTGGTCGCGTTTTCCGCGATTTTTCCGTTTACAAAATACTCAACGGTGATCGCTGTTTCCACACCGAAAAGAAAGGCGAGCTTTTCAGCTTCGGGAGTTTTTTGCCACGCGGCACCCGTAAACTGATCCACAGGGTTCGCCTTGGAATTTTCGGCCTCGGGCGTATTTTCGGCAGCGCGAACCGGAGCGAACGCCAGAACAAGTGCAAGGCTCAAGGCCAGACACAAAACCGACTTTTTCACGATATGCTCCTTGAGTTGAAGAACCCTCTGCAATACCGCTTGCGCGGCAGCCAGCCGCGTGGAGGGTATACACCAGCGGCAAGAATTATCGGGGCATGGCCCTTAGCTTGTCTTGCAGTTTACCCAAAACACCACCGAGATATCAAGTACGAAAAACCCGGCTGTCTTATGCAAACAGCCGGGTTTTCACTCGTGATGGCGCACGGTGCGCCTTTGTATTTTATATGCCTTGCTGGCAGGGCAATCTGCCCTACGCTCCTGCGGCCTCGCCTATAAGCTGACGGAAGCGGCCAAAAAGGTACTGCCCGTCGCGGGGGCCAGCCGCCGCCTCGGGGTGGTACTGCACACTCATGACTGGCAGGGTCTTGTGACGCAGGCCTTCAAGCGTGTTGTCGTTCAGGTTGATATGGGTGGCTTCCACATCGTTCACGCCGTCCAGCACCACATGGAAACCGTGGTTCTGCGACGAGATCTCGATGCGTCCTGTGGTCAGATCCTTGACCGGGTGGTTGCAGCCGTGGTGGCCGAACTTGAGCTTGTCGGTGGTACCGCCAAGGGCGTGACCAATAAGCTGATGCCCAAGGCAGATGCCCGTGACAGGGAACGAACCCACGAGTTCGCGCACCAGTGCAATTTCCGCAGTCAGGGTGGCCGGGTCGCCGGGGCCGTTGGAAAGGAACACGCCCTTTGCCCCGCTGGCCTTGGCCTGCGCAGCGCTGAAGTTCGGCGGCACCGCCAGAGGCTCAAAACCGGCCTCGCACAGGCGGCGCAGAATGTTCCACTTGATGCCATAATCATACACCAACAGGGGCAGGCCCGTGCCGCGCCATACGTAGGCGCCGTCCGCGCCAAGGGCGACCTTTTGCGGCTGGTTGTCAAACCATGCGTAGGGTTCCTGCGCTGCCACAAAGGGCACAAGGTTACGGCCCTTCATGGTGGGCTGGGCAAGCACTTTTTCCTTGAGGGCAGCGGGGTTCAGCTCCCTGGTGGAAATCATGCCGCGCATGGCCCCGTTGATGCGCAGGTGGCGCGTCAGGGCGCGGGTATCCAGCCCTTCCATGCCAGGCCTATCGAACTTCTGCAAAAAGGCGGGCAATGCCATGACAGACTGCCAGTTGGAGGGCTGCTTGCAGCATTCCTTTACCAGAAAGGCGCTGCAATGCACGCGGGCCGATTCCATATCAGCCTCGGAAATGCCGTAGTTGCCCACCAGCGGATAGGTCATGCAGACCATCTGCCCATAGTAGGAGGGGTCGGTGAGCACTTCCTGATAGCCAGTCATGCCCGTGGTGAAAATCACTTCACCGCCGGTTTCAAAGTCTCCGGTAAAGGATTTGCCTTCCAACGTGAATCCGTCTTCCAGCACCAGCAATGCTTTCATAACTTACCCCCGCGCTTCCCGCGCGTAGTATTCCTGCAAACTTTCCACATGGGTCTCTGCCCGCCGCGAACCGATGGCCGTGGCCGTGGCGCGCGCTGCGGCGATGGTGGTGCAGTAAGGAACCTTGTATGTCAGGGCCGCGTGGCGAATGGCCTTGGAATCCCTGGCCGTATGCTTGCCCGAAGCCGTGTTGATGACCAGAGCCACCTCATGATTGATGAGCAGGTCCACAATGTTTGGCCGCCCTTCGTAAACCTTGAGCACTTCTTCCACTTCAAGCCCGTGCTCACGCAGCACGGCAGCCGTACCGCGCGTAGCCAGCAGGTGGAAACCAAGCTTGGCAAACATATCCGCCACTTCGGGCAGATAGGGCTTGTCGCGGTCGTTGACCGACAGGAAGAGCTTGCCCCCCTGCGGCAGAACCTGCCCAGCGCCCAGCTGGCTCTTGAGGAAGGCCTCGCCGAAGTTGGAGCCCATGCCCATGACTTCGCCGGTGGAGTGCATTTCGGGTCCGAGAATCACGTCCACGCCGGGGAAGCGCTGGAAAGGCAGCACAGCTTCCTTGACGCAGGTGAATCCGCCCTTGCGCATGCTCCAGGGGTCCAGTTCCTCAAGCGTTTTGCCCAGCATGACCTGGGTTGCCAGGTACGGCAGGGGAACGCCCGTGGCCTTGGACACAAAGGGCGCGGTGCGCGAGGCGCGCGGGTTTACTTCCAGTATATAGATATCATCGCCCTTGATGGCAAACTGGATGTTCATCAGGCCCACGACCTTGAGTTCGCGGGCAAGGGCCTCGGCCTGCACCGCAATGCGGGCCACGTGGTCGTAAGAAAGCGAGTACGAGGGCAGCACGCAGGCCGAGTCGCCGGAGTGGATGCCGGCTTCCTCAATGTGTTCCATGATGCCCGCCACGTACACTTCCTTGCCGTCCGAAAGGGCGTCCACGTCCACTTCCACCGCATGTTCAAGGAACTTGTCGATGAGGATGGGGTGTTCCGGCTTTTGCGGCACCTGGACATGGAAGTAATCTTTCAGTTCGGCGGCATCGTACACCACGGCCATGGCGCGGCCGCCGAGCACGTAGCTGGGCCTCACAACCACGGGGTAGGTGATGCGTTCGGCCACTTCAAGCGCGTCTTCAAGGCTCATGGCCGTACCGTTCGGCGGCTGGAGCAGCGCAAGCTTTTCAATGAGCGCCTGGAAGCGTTCGCGGTCTTCGGCGCGGTCAATGGCGTCCGGGCTGGTGCCAAGAATGGGCACGCCAGCGCGCATGAGTGGCACGGCAAGGTTCAGCGGGGTCTGACCGCCGAACTGCACGATGACGCCCTCGGGCTTTTCCTTTTCCACAATGTTCATCACGTCCTCAAAGGTCAGCGGCTCAAAATAGAGCCTGTCCGAGGTGTCGTAGTCTGTGGAAACGGTTTCGGGGTTGGAGTTCGCCATGATGGCCATCACGCCCGCATCGCGCAGGGCGAAGGAGGCGTGGCAGCAGCAGTAGTCAAACTCGATGCCCTGACCGATACGGTTGGGGCCGCCGCCAAGAATGAGCACCTTGCGGCGGTCTTCCACCTTGATTTCTTCGCCACGTTCGTAGGTGGAGTAGAAATAGGGGGTGTAGGCCTCAAATTCCGCAGCGCAGGTATCCACCAGATAGTAGGTGGGTTCCACGTGCATTTCCTTGCGCATGCGGCGGATGTCGGCCTCGGGCATCTTCCACATTTCCGCCAGCTGGCGGTCGGAGAAGCCGTATTCCTTGGCTTCGCGCAGCATGTCGGCAAGAGCGGCGTTGGCCGTGGTCATGTCGTTGGCAAGGCCAAAATTGCTGATGCGCTTTTCCATCTCCACAATGTCGCGCACCTGGCGGATAAACCAGGGATCAATGGCGGAGACCGCAAAGATTTCTTCTTCGCTGATGCCTGCCACAATGGCCTGCCGCAGCGAAAAAATACGCTTGGAGTTGGGGCGGTGCAAGGATTCCAGAATGGTTTCGCGGTCGGGCAGCTCGGAGCGGAAGCTGTAGCCCAGGCCCGTTGCGCCGATTTCCATGGAGCGCAGGCCCTTCTGCAAGGCTTCCTTGAAGGTGCGGCCAATGCTCATGGCCTCGCCCACGCTCTTCATGGCGGTGGTGAGCTCGTCCTTGGCGCCGGGGAATTTTTCAAAGGTGAAGCGCGGGATTTTCACCACGCAGTAGTCGATGGCGGGCTCAAAGCTCGCTACGGTCTCTCGGGTGATATCGTTGCGCAGCTCGTCAAGGGTGTAGCCCACGGCCAGCTTGGCGGCGATTTTGGCGATGGGGAAGCCCGTGGCCTTGGAGGCCAGCGCGGACGAACGCGACACGCGGGGGTTCATTTCGATAACCACAATCTCGCCGTTGGCCGGATTGAGGCCGAACTGCACGTTACTGCCGCCCGTTTCCACGCCGATTTCGCGCATGATGGCAATGGAGGCATCGCGCAGGTTCTGGTATTCGGCGTCGGAGAGGGTCTGCACCGGGGCCACGGTAATGGAGTCGCCCGTGTGCACACCCATGGGATCAAAGTTTTCAATGGCGCAGATGATGACGCAGTTGTCCTTGGCGTCACGCATCACTTCCATTTCGATTTCTTTCCAGCCAAGCACGCTCTGCTCGATCATGACTTCAGAGGTGGGGCTGGCCGAAAGGCCGCTGGCGGCAATGGCTTCCAGGTCTTCCATGTTGTAGGCCACGCCGCCGCCGGTGCCGCCAAGCGTAAAGGCCGGGCGGATGATCAGCGGGAAGGGCAGCACGTTGCCGAGCTGGCGTGCTTCTTCAATGGTGCGGGCAATGCCGCTGGCGGGCATTTTAAGGCCGATCTTTTCCATGGCTTCGCGGAAAAGCTCGCGGCTTTCAGCCTTTTCAATCACGTCGGCGCGCGCGCCGATGAGCTCAACGCCGCATTCCGCCAAAACGCCGCTCTTGGCAAGCCCAAGAGCGGCGTTCAAAGCCGTCTGACCGCCAAGCGTAGGCAAGAGCGCATCGGGGCGTTCTTTTCGGATGATTGCGGCAAGGGTCTCCTGCTCGATGGGTTCCACATAGGTGGCGTCAGCCATATGCGGATCGGTCATGATGGTAGCCGGATTGGAATTGACCAGCACCACCTCGTACCCTTCTTCCTTGAGGGCCTTCACGGCCTGGGAACCGGAGTAGTCAAACTCGCAGCCCTGGCCGATGATGATGGGGCCCGCGCCGATGACAAGAATTTTGTGTAAATCCGAACGCTTGGGCATTGAACTTTCCTGCGGATTTTGAGATCAGAGGTAATGACGCGGCACAGGCGCGCCGATTTGCATAAAACGATTGTTTTTATTCCACAGCTGGTATAAAAGTCAAGTTTTTCCTTCGGCCAAATGAATACACACCCTTGCAGTGCTGCCGCCGCGCGCCCGCCAGGCCAGCATCAGAGGGTTTTACCCTGCCCGCGCGGCATGGCGGGGCACAAAGCCCTTGCCCTGCACTTTTTTTTGCGCAATAATTTTTCCCTTGAATCCACAAGGGGAGCACCACATGCAGAATGTAAAAAAAGTCGTCCTCGCCTATTCGGGCGGGCTTGATACTTCCGTTATCCTTAAATGGCTCATTGAGACCTACAAGTGTGAAGTCATTGCCGTTACCGCAGATCTGGGCCAGCCCGAAGACCTCACGGGCGTGGAAGAAAAAGCGCTCAAGACCGGCGCTTCCAAGGCCTATGTGCTTGATCTGCGCGAAGAAATGGCCAAGGACTTTGTATTCCCCATGATGCGCGGCGCTGCCCGCTACGAAAACCGCTATCTGCTGGGCACCTCCATCGCCCGTCCGCTCATCGCCAAGGCCCTTGTGGACATCGCCCGCAAGGAAGGCGCTGACGCCGTGGCCCACGGCGCTACCGGCAAGGGCAACGATCAGGTGCGTTTTGAATTTGCCGTCAGCGCCCTTGCGCCCGACCTCAAGGTCATCGCCCCCTGGCGCGAATGGGATCTCATGTCGCGCACGGCCCTCACGGCCTTTGCCGCAAAGCATGGCATCCATATCTCCAGCGAAGCCAAGCGCTACAGCATGGATGCCAACATGATGCACACGAGCTTTGAAGGCAGCGAGCTGGAAAATCCCGGCAGCGCTCCCGACGCCTCGTGCCATCAGCGCTGCGTGCCCGTGGAAGAAGCGCCCGACACCCCCGAGATCATCAGCGTGGATTTCGAGCAGGGCAACCCTGTGGCCGTCAACGGCCAGCGCCTCTCCCCCGCCGCCATCATCAAGACCCTCAGCGAAATGGCCGGGCGTAACGGCATTGGCCGCGACGACATGGTCGAAAACCGCTTTGTGGGCATGAAGTGCCGCGGCGTGTACGAAAACCCCGCCGGTACCCTGCTGTTTGCCCTGCACCGCGACCTTGAAGGCATCTGCATGGATCGCGAGCTGCTCGGCATCCGCGACATGCTGGCCGTGCGCTACTCCCAGTGCGTGTACAACGGCTTCTGGTATTCGCCCGAACGCGAAACCATGCAGGCTTTTATGGACAAGTCGCAGGAGTGCGTTACCGGCACGGTGCGCGCCAAGCTCTACAAGGGCGGCGTGTGGCCCCTGGCCCGCACCTCCCCCAATTCGCTCTTCTCCGAAGATCTGGCCACCTTTGAAGGCGGCAACTACGATCACAAGGATGCCGCTGGCTTTATCCGCCTCAACAGCCTGCGCCTGCGCCTGCACGCCGCTGTGCAGAGCAAGCTCGGCAAGTAGACTGAAACGCCCCGCATGCCGCCTTTTTTTAAAGCGACATGCGGGGTTGTGGAATATCGGGCGCTTTCCCCGGAGCCTGCGCCATCCTGGGTTCGGCCATTGGCGGCATTGCCGCATGTTTTGCAGAGATTTGACGGGACAGGTTCCGGGGGAGGCGGCGTTCGCCACGAGCAACGCGGCTTCCCCTAATTCATTTTTTACAGAAAACGGACAGACCATGAAGACCAACCAGAGCTGGGGCGGCCGCTTTGCCGAAGGCCCCAAGGAAGCCGTGGCCCAGTATACGGATTCGCAATCCTACGACAGGGCGCTCTACGCACAGGATATCCGCGCGTCACAGGCGCATGCCCGCATGCTGGGCCGTCAGGGCGTCATCAGCCAGAACGAGGCGCGGACTTTGGTCAACGGTCTGGACCGTGTGCGCGAAGAAATCGAAGCTGGCAATTTTGTGTGGAAGCCCGAGCTGGAAGACGTGCACATGAATATTGAAGCGCGCCTCACCGAACTTGTGGGCGATGTGGGCAAAAAACTGCACACGGGCCGCAGCCGCAACGATCAGGTGGGCCTGACCTTCCGCCTCTTTGTGGCCGACCGCCTCGAAACCTGGCGTCAGCGCGCGGCCCTGCTGTGCTCCGTGCTGGCAGACAAGGCCGCTGAACACAAGACGGATATCCTGCCAGGCTGCACCCATCTGCAACCGGCCCAGCCCGTAAGCCTTGCCCACCACCTGCTGGCCTATGCCTGGATGTTCCGCCGCGACGCCATGCGACTTGAAGACACCCTTGAGCGCGTGCGCATTTCGCCCTTGGGCGCAGCGGCCCTGGCCGGAACCACCTACCCGCTTGACCCGCAGAGCGTGGCGGACGAAGTGGGTTTTGCAGAAATTTACGGCAACTCCATGGACGCCGTTTCTGACCGCGATTTTGTGCTTGAAGCCCTTTTTGACGGCTCGACCATCATGATGCACCTCTCGCGCCTGTGCGAAGAAATCATCCTCTGGGCCAACCCCGCCTTTGGCTTTGTGCGCCTTTCTGACGGCTATTCCACTGGCTCGTCCATCATGCCGCAAAAGAAAAACCCAGACGTTGCCGAACTCATGCGCGGCAAGACCGGGCGCGTCTACGGCGCGCTGACGGGCCTGCTCACGGTCATGAAGGGTCTGCCCCTAGCCTACAACCGCGACATGCAGGAAGACAAGGAAGGTTTCCTTGATGCCGACCGCACCGTTGAAGCTTCGCTGCGCCTCATGGCGGGCATGCTGGAAGAACTGACCTTCCGCACTGACCGCATGCGCGAGGCCTGCAAGGCTGGCTTCCTCAACGCCACGGAACTGGCGGACTACCTTGTGGGCAAGGGTATTCCCTTCCGCGAGGCGCACCACATCACGGGTCAGGCCGTGGCCATAGCCGAAAAGGCTGGCAAAGGCCTTGAAGACCTCACTCTTGGCGAACTCCAGAGCCTTGAACCACGCATTGACGACTCGGTTTTTGCCATTCTGGAATATGCCGCAGCCGTGAGCCGCCGCGAAACCCCCGGCGGTACCGGGCCCCGCTCTGTGGAAACACAGCTTGAACAGATCCACCAGTGGCTTGGGCAGAATCTGGGCGAGGAAAACTGAGCACGGAGCCGAACGCCATGTCCATTTTTGATATCGAAAACCGGCAGGATATGGGGGCGGAAGCCCCCTCCGCCGTGAGCTGGCCCCAGTGGGCGGAAGACGCGCGGCTGGACGACGACCTCGCCGCAGAGGCCTACGAGGCAACTCCTGCTCCCCTGCGCGCCGCAGTCAAAACAGGGCTGGCTCTGGCGCACATGCACTTTGGCGAGTCCACCACCAGCCAGCGTAACGAGGTGCGCAACGCGCATCTGGGCTTCTGGCGGCGTTCCATCGCGCACCCCGCGCCCTGGGCGGTCATTGCCTTTACGCCCGCGTACGCCGCAGCGGCCCGCCTTGCGGCGGCCTGCATGCCCGCTCTGCTTGGCGGCGTGCCCCTTGTGGGGGCCGTGTGCGTAGGCGGTGCACCCAGCAGGAATGCTCTGGTCACGCTGGAGCTGGCTGGTGTGGAAGATATCTTTGTTATGGACAGCGCAAGCCTCTGCACCCTGCTGGAAGAAACCCAACCAGGGCCGGGACGGCTGGTGCTGCTGCACAGGGGCGAACTGGACGGCGTGGCCGGGGCCGCACGGGCGCTGGAGCTGCCCTGTTACGAGGAGCGGCGCTCGCCCATCCTGTGCCTGCCCAAGCCCGATGCCTTTGACCTTGAAGCGCTGGCTTTTGCGCAGGCCGAGGCTCTGGAAACAGCGCTCGACACCTCCTTGCGTCTCACCCCTGACGCCACCTACCTTGCACCCGTGGCTGCCCTTGGGCATTGCCGCGAGCGCCGCACCGGGCCATTCCCCTACAGCGGCGCGCCCGCGCTCACGCCGGGTTGCGAGGGCTTCTGGCTGCACCCCGGCCTCACGCCCGACTTCTTCCGCGTGCAGCGGCAGGCATTCGGGCTGCTGTAACCCGCGCAAATTCACGCCGGGCACTACGCAAGGCCATCGAGCGTTCTTAATTGAATCTTCGCCAAAGCTTCTTTGCAAGCTGACTGCCCAGCTTCCCTGCACTGCATGGGGAAGCTGCGGCGGCCAGCCTTGCCCTGCGCCTGAAAAAGCCGTAATCATTCAGAAACACCTCGCCTTGGGAGCAAAGCCATGCCCAGCATCAAGCATATCCGCAACATAGGCATTATTGCCCATATCGACGCGGGCAAAACCACGCTTTCCGAGCGCATGCTGTTCTACAGCCGCAAAATCCACCGCATGGGCGAGGTGCACAACGGCTCTGCCACCATGGACTACATGCCGGAGGAGCAGGAGCGCGGCATCACCATCATGTCGGCCTGCACCACCTGCCAGTGGGGCGAAAATACCATCAACCTCATCGACACGCCCGGCCATGTAGACTTTACCATTGAGGTGGAGCGCGCCCTGCGCGTGCTGGACGGGGCCGTGGGCGTGTTCTGCGCCGTGGGTGGGGTTGAGCCGCAGTCGGAAACCGTGTGGCGGCAGTCGGAAGATTTCAACGTTCCCAAGATCGCCTTCATCAACAAGATAGACCGCCTGGGCGCAGATTTTGAGGCAGTGCTCGAGGCCATGCGCCAGCGCCTGCAAACCAACGCCGTTGCCGTGACCATTCCCCTTGGGCAGGGAGAAGATTTCCGCGCCGTGCTTGACCTTGTGAACGAACAAAGCCTGACCTTTGACCCGGCGGATCAGGGCCAGACCGTACACCGCGCGCCCTTTACGGAAGAAGAAGCTGCCCTCGCCGCCCCCTGGCGCGAAATTCTGCTGGAAAAGCTTGGCGAGGCGGACGATGCCTTTGTGGAACCCTATCTGGAAGGCACCTTCACCCTGGCCGACATCAACGCCGCCCTGCGGCGCGCCACGCTGGCCCGCACACTCACGCCTGTTTTCTGCGGCTCAGCCCTGCGCAACATGGGTGTGCAGCCCGTGCTTGATGCCGTGTGCGCCCTGCTGCCCTCGCCCGCCGATGTCCCGGCCCCGGTGGGGCATGATGCCGATGGTCGGGAAATCATTGTGGAAGCAACGCCCGATGCCCCCGCTGCGGCGCTGGTTTTTAAAGTGCTCATGGAAAACGGCCGCAAGCTGGCCTTTGTACGCATGTACGCGGGCCGCATCCGCGAGGGCGAAAGCCTGCGCAATACCGCCAGCGGCAAGGATGACCGCCTGGGCCGCATCTACCGCCCCCATGCCGACAGGCGGGAACAGGTGGAAAGCGCCGAAGCGGGCGAAATCGTGGTCGTGGTGGGCCTGCGCGGGCATACGGGCGAAACCTATACTGCCCGCGAGCGGCAGCTTGCGCTGGAAAGCATAGATGCCTACGCTCCCGTCATCACCCTTGCGCTGGAACCCCGCAATGCGGACGAAGGCAAGATTCTGGACGAAGCCCTGGCACGCTATACGGAAGAAGACCCCACCCTGCTGGCGCGGCTGGATGATGACACAGGTTCCCGCATGGTTTCCGGCATGGGCGAGCTGCATCTGGACGTTCTGCTTGAGCGCATGCAGCGCGAATACGGCATAAGCCCCCGCGCGGGCAATCCGCAGGTTGTGCTGCGCGAAACCGTGCGCAAGGAGGCCGAGGCAGCCGCTGTCTTTGACCGTGAAATGGGCAAGGAGCGCCATCAGGGTTCTGCGGCCCTGCGTGTTGCGCCGCGCGCCCGAGGCACTGGCAATGTAGTTGAAGTGGGCGACTTTTTGCCGCAGGATGCCGCCGAAGCCCGCAAAATTCTGCCCAGGGTCTATCTGGACGCCGCCCTTGAAGGCGTGCGCGATGCCCTGCAATGCGGCGACCTGACAGGCTACCCCATTGAAGACGTAGCCGTGACCCTCACGGCGGTAGACAGGCAGGAAGGCCTGACAACGGTTCCCGGCTGCCGCATGGCCGCCGGACAAGCCCTGCGCGAGGCGCTGGCCGCGGCAACGCCTGTGGTTCTGGAGCCTGTGATGCGCGTGGAAATTACCGTGCCGGAAGACTTCCTTGGCGCGTCCATCACCTTGTTCACCACCTGCGGCGGCAAGGTTGAGGATATGGAAGACCACGGCGGGCGCAAAACATTGCGCGGCACCGCCCCCCTGCGCCGCCTGTTCGGCTTTTCCACCTCCCTGCGCTCGGCCACACAAGGCCGCGCCGGGCTGGTAATGACCTTTGACCGCTTTGATCTGCCCTGAGGAACCATGCAGCACCAAGAATCCACACACGGCCAGCCCCGCGCAAAAAAAAGCCTCGGCCAGCACTTTTTGAAGCGCGAGGACATCTGCCGCCGCATTGCCATGCTGCTGCTGCCCAAGCCCGAAGACATGGTGCTTGAGATCGGCCCCGGCCCTGGCGCGCTCACCCGCGCCATCGAGGAGCAGCCCCACGCCCGCCTTTTGCTGCTTGAAAAAGACCGCCACTGGGCGGCTGAGCGCCAGCGCCTTGCCGAGGCCCGCACCCAGGCGGTGCTGACCGATGCCCTGCGTTTTGACTGGCGGCGCATCACGCCTGAAAAACCGTGGAAGATCATAGGCAACCTGCCCTACAATGTGGCCTCGCCCCTCATATGGGACATTGTTTCCCGCGCAACGGGCTGGCAACGCGCTGCCTTTATGGTGCAAAAAGAGGTGGGCCAGCGGCTGGCTGCCCAGCCCAACACCAGTCACTATGGCGCGCTTTCTGTCTGGGTGCAGAGCTACGCCCGCCCGCGCATGGAATTTATTGTGGGGCCGGGGGCCTTCAGCCCGCCGCCCAAGGTGGATTCTGCCGTGCTTTCTTTTGATCCGCTCCCGCCGGAGCGCAGGCCAGCTCACCCCGAAGTGCTGGCGCGACTCTTGCGCGTGTGCTTTCAGCAGCGCCGCAAACAGCTTGGCGGCGTTTTCAGGCGCAGCGGCCAGCCCGGGCTTGAGGCCGCGCTGGAAAAGACAGGCATCGACCCAAGCCTGCGGCCTGAAGCCCTCGCCAACAAAGATTTTCAGGCTCTTGCCGCTTTTTGGGCCGAGCAGCTTGACAATAATGCATAAAAAGTTTTGAGTTTACGCACTGTCTTTTAAAACGTAACGCTTGGCGGCGTTTGCCGCCTGAGCTTTGCTGGCAGAACAACTCAAGCCGGGGAATTTTCAGGAGGATGTGCTGATGACTAAAGCTGATCTGGTTGAAAAAATCGCCGCCAAGGCAAACCTGACCAAGGCTGCCGCCGAGCGTGCCCTCAATGCTTTTCTTGCTTCTGTGGAAGACGCTCTTGTAAAAGAGTCCAAACTGACCCTTACGGGTTTTGGCACCTTTGCGGTAGAAACCCGCAAAGCTCGTCAGGGGCGCAACCCGCGCACCGGCGATACGCTGACCATTCCCGCCTGCAAAATTCTCAAATTCCGTCCCGGCAAAATGCTCAAGGACTCCCTGAATTAAGCTTGAGCCGTTATGCTCTGGCATAGCGGCTTTTTAATTTGCGCCAGCAGCCGCAGGGCTGTTGTCGATTGCTTTTGCCCAGTGGCAAGGCAAAGAACCAGCTCGCAGGGGGGTGTATCCCCTGCAAGCTGGCTCTATGACTTGCTGCGGGAAACCAGCAATTTGAAAAGCTGCCACCTTTTGCGGAAAATATTGATTTTCCCGCACTTGAGGCTTGCCTTTTTCTAAAGTGCGGGCTAAAAGAGCAGTTCATATTTTGCGGGCCATGGTCTAGAGCCGTGCCCCACCGCCGAAGGGGGTGATTTTCTTGCCCGGAGTTTTTCTTAACGACGACGACTATAACTTCGACATCGCACTGCGCCGCTTTAAGAAGCAGGTAGAAAAGGCGGGCGTTCTTTCTGAAATGAAGAAGCGCCAGCACTACGAAAAGCCCAGCGTTATGCGTAAAAAGAAGAAGGCCGCCGCCCGGAAGCGGCTGATGAAAAAGATCAGGAAGATGAACATGGCCTAGGCAGCAATGCCTTACGCCGCTTTGCAGGGCATTGCCCGGCAAACGGCAGGCCCAGCGATGCAAAGCCATCGCTCCGTTCATTCGGCCAGTTATGCGGGAGGCCCCTCGGGCTTCCCGCGTTTTCTGCTTTTCTCCACCCTCCACCCCACCACCGCCATGACTGTCACCACCACGCTTTTTGAGCAGATCGACGTTGACTATATCAAAGCCTACAAAGCCAAGGACAGTGTGCGCCTTACCGTGCTGCGCCTTCTCAAGACGGCGGTGAAGAATCGCCTGGTGGAACTCAAGCGCCCCGGCGGCAGCCTTGCCGACGAAGAAATGCTTGATATCATCATCAAGGAAGGCAAGCAGCGGCAGGATTCCATCGACCAGTTCACGGCAGCAGGCCGCACAGATCTGGCCGACAAGGAAGCGGCGGAGCTTGTCATCCTTAAAGAATACCTGCCCAAGCCCCTTTCGCCAGAAGAACTTGCAGCCCTTATTGACGCCACTGTGGCCGAAGTGGGCGCAACATCCCCCAAGGATATGGGCAAGGTCATTTCTGCCATCATGGCGGGCCACAAAGGCCGTGTAGACGGCAAAGCTCTTTCGGAAGCCGTCAAAAAACGCCTCCAGCCGTAGCTTCAGGCGCATTTCCACCTGGGGAAAACCCCCGTTTCAGTGTCCCGTTTTGAGTTGGCATGCAATCTTGCGGGAGTCGCCTTGTTTTGGAGCAAACAGCCTTGAGCAGCTCACCTTCGCCCCTTGGGCGACTGCCCGAAAGAGCCGCAGCTACAGCTGCGTTTGCCGGGTAACTTTGCTGCTGCGCAAGGGCATACTGCCCGACGGCTCACGATTTTTTTCCGCACCACGGGTAAGCGCTGTTTTTTGCGCGCAAACCCATTGCTTTAAGGCAGTTCACGCATGATTCACGCCCGCACGCTCAACGCCCTCGAATTTCACCGCATTGCTGATCACCTTTCGGAATTGTGCCTTTCCGGCGTAGGCCGGGAACGCGCCAGGGCCATTGCCCCCCTTGAAGATGCAGAGGCTGTAACGCTTGCCGCGCGCATCTATGAGGAAGCCGCCGACTGGGCCAGCCGCCCTGCCGCAGGCGGCGCGGTTTTCTGCGTCTGCTCCTTCCCCGATGTCAGCGGCATGCTGCGCGCTGCGGCCACCAGCCGCGCCCAAACTTTTCAGCCCGATGTGGATGCCTTCTGGGCGCTGCGCGAGGTGCTGCGCCTTGCCAGAGACGCCCACGCCTCCATTGCCCAGCCCGAAGCCGCCACCCGCTGGCCGCACCTGATGGCCATGGCCGACGGCTCCCCCCTGCCGGTTCAGCTCACCGCAGCCCTTTTGCGCTGTATTTCTGACGACGGCCTGCTGCGTGATGAAAGCTCGCCCGAGCTGTACCGCCTGCGCGGCGAACTGCGCCGCCTGCACCAGAGCTGCATGCGCAAGGTCAAGGATTTTGCCCAGCAGTACAACATGCTGGCCTATCTGCAAGACGAGTTCATGACCCTCTCGTCCGACCGTTACGTGCTGCCCCTCAAGGCCAACTTCAAGGGCCGCATGCAGGGCATCATTCACGACTGGTCGCAAACGGGCGAGACCTGCTATTTTGAGCCCATGTTTCTGGTGGAAATCAACAACCGCCTGCAAGAATTGAAGCGCGAAGAGCGCGAAGAAGAACGCAAGGTTCTGGTCTATCTGCGCAGCCTGCTTGAGGCGGAGCTGCCCGGCGCGCGCGCAGCCCTTGAACTGCTGGCCCAGCTTGATGTTTTGCAGGCCAAGCGCAGGCTTGCCGCCCTTTTTGATGGCCGCTCGCTGCCCCTCACCCCTGTGGCGGAGGGTATTCAGCTTCTTGACGCCCGCCACCCCCTGCTCATGCTCAACCGCGTGGCCGAATCCGGCAAGGACGGTTCCAAGGGCGCTGCCGCTGCCCACAGCAAGGTGCGGCCTCTGGATATCGTGCTGCGCCCCGGCGAGCGCGCTCTGGTCATCACCGGAGGCAATGCGGGCGGCAAAACCGTATGCCTCAAGACACTTGGCCTCATTGCTGCCATGACTTTGAGTGGCCTGCCCGTGCCTGTGGGCGCGGGTTCGCACCTGCCCTGGTTCAGCAGGCTGGATGCCTTTATCGGCGACGAGCAGAGCCTTGCGGACAACGTTTCCACTTTCACCGCCCAGATTGAGCACCTCGCCAAGGCCTGGAAGCACCTTGACGCCAGCAGCCTTGTGCTGCTTGACGAATTTGGCGCAGGTACAGACCCGGCCCAGGGCGCTGCCCTTGCGCAGGCAGTACTTGACGAATTGCTGGACAAACATACCTTTGTTCTGTCGGCAACGCATTTCCCCGCGCTCAAAAGCTATGCCCTCACGCGCGAAGGCGCACGGGCGGCCTCCATGCTCTTTGATCCCCAAAGCAAAAAGCCTTTGTTCCGGCTTGCTTACGATCAGGTCGGGGCCAGTCAGGCACTGGATGTGGCGCGCGAGCACGGCCTTGCCGAAAGCATTGTTCGCCGGGCGGAGCATTACCTTTTGCAGGACGGGCAGGACGCCACGGCCCTGCTTGGCAGGCTCAATGATCTGGCTGCGAAGCGGGAGGAAGAGCTGGCGGAACTCAAACGCGAGCAGGATAAAACCCGCCGTCAGACGCAGGATCTGCGCGAAAAGCTTGAGAAGGAGCGCCTCCGCCTGCACGACGAGGTTCGAGCCCAGGCTGGCGACCTCATGCGCGCATGGAAGGAAGGCCGCGCCACCCACAAGCAGGCGCTCAAGGAAATGTCGCGTCTGCGGGCTTCGCTTGCCCCAGCGCAGGATGAAACTGCGGAAGGCGCGTCCGTGCTGCCTCAGCCCCAGACCTTTGCGGCCGGGCAGGAAGTGTTGCACACCGTGTTCAACAAGCGCGGTGTCATCACAGATGTGGACGAACGGCGCGGGCGGGTGCGGCTGGAAATGAACGGCGTGAACCTCTGGGCAGAAATGAAGGCCCTGCGCGTGCCAGGCCAGACAGCGCCAAGCCCCTCCAAAAGCGCCCTCAGGGGCGTTGTGGGCCGCACATCCGCCAGTGACGAGGCAGCATCCCTGCGCCTTGATATGCGCGGCATGCGCGCGGACGTTGCGCTGGCAGAGCTGGAACGCTTTATGGACAAGGCCTTGCTGGCAGGATTTTCAGAAGTGGAAGTGGTACACGGCAGGGGTACGGGCGCGCTGCGCCGCCAGGTGCATGATTTTTTGCGGAGTTTCCCCGCTGTGGGGCAGTTTGCCCTTGCGCCGGAAGACCGGGGCGGCGATGGCATGACCATAGTAACCTTTCGCTAATTACGGGCGTGTGACCCATGCAGTCCAGGGACGCAATCCGCGCCATTAAAGAGCGCCTGAATATCGTTGACGTGGTGCGCCGCTATGTTGAGCTGAAGCGCAACGGGCCGCGCTGGGTGGCGCCCTGCCCGTTCCATCAGGAAACCAAGCCGTCCTTTTCCGTCAACGAAGATCAGGGGCTTTTTTACTGTTTCGGCTGCCACGCCTCGGGCGATATTTTTGATTTTTACAGCCGCATCAACGGGTTGGAGTTTAAGGAAACGCTTGAACAACTGGCGGCGGAAGCTGGCATTACCATTGACCGAGGCCCTCGTGATCCTCAGCGGGACGGGCAGGAACGCAAGCAGCGCTCGGCGCGGCAGCAGATGCTGCGCATGTATGAGCTTGCGGCAGGCCATTTTGCCTCGGCCCTGCAAAGCCCCGAGGCGGAAGAATGCAGACGGTATATAGAAAAACGCGATTTGAGCGATGAGATAGTACAGCGCTTTGGCCTTGGCTGGGCCAGACGCGAATGGCAGTCGCTGGCTGATGCCCTGCGCCGTGCGGGTTTTGACATGCGCATGGCTGCGGAAGCCGGCCTTGTAGGACAGGCGAGCAGCGGGCGGCCTTACGACAGGTTTCGCGGGCGGCTCATTTTTCCCATCAAGAGTCTTTCCAACCAGATAATTGCCTTTGGCGGGCGCATTATCGCCGATGAGGAAGAAGCCAAATACATCAACAGCGCCGACACGCCCCTCTACAAGAAGGGCGAGCACCTTTACGGGCTGGCGCAGGCGCGGCGCGGCATTGTGACCAAAGGCCGAGCAATGTTGACAGAAGGCTACATGGACGTGCTCACCCTGCACCAGTTCGGCTACGACAATGCCGTTGGCGTGCTTGGCACGGCCCTGACGCCTGAACAGATAAAACGCCTTTCGGGCTTTGCATCGCAAATGACCCTGCTGTTTGACGGTGACCGCGCCGGACGCAAGGCAGCTTTGCGCTCGTGCGAAATGCTGCTCACGCGCGGCCTTTCGTGCAGCGTGGTGATCATGCCCGAAGGTGAAGACATAGACAGTTTGCTGCGCGGCGCTGGCCCCGAGGCCTTTGAGGCCTTGCAGGCACAGGCCCCGGACGGTCTGCGCTTTTGCGTGGACGTGCTCAAGGCACTGGCACCGCGCGAAACAGTGGAATGGGCGCGCAATTTTTTGCGCCAGCTGGATATTCCAGAGCTGATCAGCCCCTACATTTCGCGGCTGGCGGCTCATTTGCAGCTTTCGGAAGCCGACCTGCGCGAGGGCGTTGCCGGGGCGCGGGGGCAACGCAAAGACGGCCAGCCACAAGGAGTCTCCGCCTCGCGGACGCGCCAGAACATACGCGACCGCGAAATAATGATGTTTGCCGTGCGGTATCCCCACCGCCTGCGGGACATGCAGGAAATGGGGGCAGACCTTGCCTTGAGGTCTGAAATCGCCCGGAGGCTGTGGGACAAGATTGAAACCCACGGCCCGGAAGAAGTGTTTCATCAGCTTGACGAACGGGAAAAAAACTTCTGGTGCAAATGTCGCGGCCCGGAAGCCGCACCATGCGACAGCGGCGAAAAAGAACTCGAATTATTGCGACAGTCGCTAGATCAATACTACGCCTCAGCTCAGGCCTCCTCCCTGTCCGCTGCTATGCGGGCCAATACAGGCATAGGTGACTTTGAAGCTGATTTGGATTATCTTCGCGCACTTAAGGAAACCTTGGAGAAAGGGCATGAGCAATCTTAAAGATATCCAGCAGATACAATCCCTTATTGCCAAAGGCAAGGGCGCGGGCTTTCTGACCTTTGAAGAGGTCAACAAGGCTCTGCCAGTTGAAATGAGCACGCCGGAGCAATTTGAGGAAATCATCGGCATCTTTGAACAGCTCGAAATCGTCATTGTGGATTCGGAAAAGGACGGAAAAAAGATTTCCGCCGCCGCCACCGAGACTGACGAAGACATTACCGAAGGTTCGCTGGATCTGACTGAAGACGAGGACACAGCGGACTATTCCTCGCGCAGCACCGATCCCGTGCGCATGTACCTGCGCGAAATGGGTGCCGTACCCCTGCTCGACCGCGATGGCGAAGTTGTCATCGCCAAGAAAATCGAGATGGGCGAGCAGGACGTGCTCTACGCTCTGGTTGAAGTGCCTGTGGCCGTTGAAGAACTCATCAATGTGGGCGAAGACCTGCGCCAGAACCGCGTCAAACTGAAGGACGTGGTCAAAACCATTGAAGAAGACGACCCCAGCGAAGACGAAATGAACCAGCGCACCCGCGTTATTCTGCTGCTGGACGAAATCAAGCAGACCTTCAAGAAAAAACGCAAGATTTACAAAAAGCTGGACGCCTGCGCCTGCATGGACCGCCGCGTTACCGCAGTGCAGAAGGAAATCATCAGCTTCAAGGATGAAATCGTCACCCGCCTGCGCGACATCAAGCTGGAAAAGACGCTCATCGACCGCATCATTGAAACGGTCGAGGACTACGTGCGCCAGATGCACAACTGCCAGCGCGACCTGTCGGCCTACATTCTTTCCACCGGGCGCACCCAGGCGGAAATTCAGGCCATGTTTGACGGCCTTGAAAAGCGCGAGGTCAACCCCAACGATGCGGCCCGCGACCTCAAGCTGAGCGTGGACGAGCTGTTTTCGTTCAAGGAAATGATCATCGGCAAGATCGAAATTCTCAGCCGCCTTCAGGAAAAGTGCTGCCATAACGTCACTGATCTTGAAGAAGTGCTCTGGCGCATCAAGCGCGGCAACACCGCCGCCATGCGAGCCAAGCAGGAGCTGATCCGCTCCAACCTGCGCCTGGTTGTGTCCATTGCCAAAAAATACACCAACCGCGGCCTCCAGTTCCTTGACCTCATTCAGGAAGGCAACATCGGCCTGATGAAGGCCGTGGACAAGTTTGAATACCAGCGCGGTTACAAGTTTTCGACCTACGCCACGTGGTGGATCCGTCAGGCCATTACCCGCGCCATCGCGGATCAGGCCCGCACCATCCGTATTCCCGTGCACATGATCGAGACCATCAACAAGCTTATCCGCACCTCGCGTTACCTTGTGCAGGAACTGGGGCGCGACCCCACGCCCGAGGAAATCGCCGAGCGTATGGAATACCCGGTGGAAAAGGTCAAAAAAGTGCTCAAGATCGCCAAGGAGCCCATCTCGCTTGAGACGCCCATTGGCGATGAAGAAGATTCGAGCCTCGGCGACTTTATTGAAGACAAAAAGGCCGTTGCACCGGCTGAAGAAGTCATCAATACCAAGCTGTCAGAGCAGCTAGCCGCCGTGCTGGCCGACCTTACCCCGCGTGAAGAACAGGTGCTGCGCAAGCGCTTTGGTATTGCAGAAAAGAGCGACCACACCCTTGAAGAAGTGGGCAAGCTCTTCAACGTCACACGCGAACGCATCCGGCAGATCGAGGCCAAGGCCCTGCGCAAGCTCCGCCACCCCGTTCGCAGCCAGCCCCTGCGCTCCTACTACGAAAACTGATTCATTGTGCAAGCCCGGCGGGTTGACCTGCCGGGCTTGCACGTTCATTGTTTTAGCGCATATTCAGCCACACAGACAGCAACGGACGAGCACCGCACCCATGCTGAGCCACATGCAACAGCGTTTCCGCTGGCCCCAATTTTCGGGCGGCAAAAATCATACTACAGCGCATGCCTTTGCGCTGATTCTTCTGTGCCTGCTGGCACTGACCAGTGTTGCTGGCGCTGCGCCTGCGGCAGAGTCCCTGCCCAATCCGCAGGGTAAGGTCGCCAAGTGTTTTGACGGCGACACGTTAAAACTCACAGATCGCCGCACAGTGCGCCTTGCGGGCATTGACGCCCCTGAAATGGATCGGGGCAAGCATAAGCCGCAGTACTACGCCCGCGAAGCCTTTGACCAGCTCACCAAGCTGGCTCAGGGCAAGGATGTGCGCCTTGTGGCCGTGGATGCCAAGGGCAAGGATCATTACGGGCGCGTGGTGGCCGATGTCATCCTGCCTGACGGGCACTCCCTGTCCGACACCATGATTCGCAACGGTGCGGCCTTTGTGTATCCGCACAACGACCTTAATCCCCATTTTCAGGAAAGGCTGCGCAAGCTCCAGCACGAGGCCATTGCCGCTCGGCGTGGCATGTGGGCGCATGTGCTCACCCTGCCCGCCGCCAAAAAGACCTATCTGGGCAACCGCGAATCCATGCGCTTTTTCCCCACTGACTGCGCTGAAGTACAGCACATAAAGCCCCGCAACCGCGTGTTTTTTGGCACGCTCATGGATGCGTTCATGGCTGGCTACGCCCCGGCGCGTCCCTGCAACTTCTGGCCGCAAGTAAAATGAACACCACTTCTCCCCTGCTTGAACAACAGGCTCTGGTCATATTTTCCGGCGGGCAGGATTCCGCCACGTGCCTTGCTTGGGCGCTCAGCCGCTTCAAACGGGTGCTGACGCTGGGCTTTGACTACGGACAGCGTCACTCTGTGGAGCTTGCCTGCCGCAAGCGCGTGCGCGAGGGCATTGCCGCTCTCAACCCGCAGTGGGCGCAACGGCTTGGGCCGGACACCCTGCTTAATCTCGATATTTTCCGCCAGCTGGCAGACACTGCCCTGACCTCTGACGCGCCCATTGAAGAGCACGGCGCCAACGGCCTGCCCAACACCTTTGTGCCTGGCCGCAACCTCATATTTATTCTGCACGCCGCTGCCTGGGCTTACGCCAAGGAAATCCGCCACATGGTGCTGGGCGTTTGCCAGAGCGATTACTCCGGCTATCCCGACTGCCGGGACGACAGCATCAAGGCCATGCAGGTTGCCATAAACAGCGGCATGGACGCCAGTTTTACGCTGCACACTCCACTCATGTGGCGCAGCAAAAAAGACGCCTGGATGCTGGCCCGCAGCCTTGGCGGCGATGCGCTGGTCAACCTGATTGTGGAAGAAAGCCACACCTGCTACATGGGGCAGCGCGGCCAGCGCTACCCATGGGGTTATGGCTGCGGCGACTGCCCGGCCTGCCGCCTGCGCGCTGCGGGTTATACCGCCTATGCCGAGGCGCAGGCAGCCTGCGCGCAAAACCCGCTGGAGGATGAGGCCTGATGTCCAAAAAACTGCTTAGCGCGGCTCAGGGTGTGGAAGCGGCCTGTATTCTGTTTCAGCTCAACAGCAAGACTGCCGACATCATCAATATGGCCAGCGGCGCGCAGATGCCGGATGAATATCTGTCAGGCCCCGGTGCGGATATGTTCTGCGCGGAGTGGCGGGCCTTTGTGCATGCTGTGGTTACGGCCGCCATCATGCACCACGCGCCCAATACCGTGTTTTTGGCCTATCTGCGCCAGACAGGCAATCTGCTGGCCGCCGCAAGCAATGACTTTGACAGCGCGGACGAAAAAGCGGTCAACGCAGCCCTCAACTCCTTTGTGGACGGCCCCTTTGCCGAATACATGCCCCTGCTCGCGCAGGAACAGCAGGTTCGCTGCCCGGAACTGTTCTGCCAGCGCCTTGCGGTGCAGGCCGCCAACCTGCGCGGTCAGGCCTCCCCGCCGGACGACCACGCCAAGGCCCGCCTCGCTGCTGTTATGGCCCTGATTATCAGCGCCGTGTGGGACAAACTGGAACAGTACGATATTCAGCCAGACTAGACTGCGTGTGGCAGAATATTTTCATTCTGATCCAGAAATACTAGGGCGCAGTGCCGCAAAATAATTTTCTGCCCAGAATACAAGACTGCCGGGATTTTGATGCATCAAAATCCCGGCAGTTTCATTTTCAACACGGCGCAAAGGCTATTTTTTTCCCAAAAGTTCCAGCATTGCCTGGGCGATATTATTGGTGCGCAGGCCCACAAGCTCGCGCAGGCGCAACTGGCTGCCGTGCTCCACAAAGTGGTCGGGCAGGCCAAGGCGTTTGATGCGCTGCCCGCGCATAAGGCCACGGTCATTCCAGAATTCCAGCACTGCGGACGAAAAACCGCCAGCCAGCACGCCTTCTTCCACCATAAGAATACGGTCAAAGTTCTGGGCGATTTCGGCCAGTTGTTCTTCCGGCAAGGGTTTGATCCAGACCGGGTCAAACACAAGGGGCTTCACGCCTGTCTGCCGTTCCACCATGGCCGCAGCCTCCAGCGCAGGATGCGCGCGGTTGCCCACAGCTATCACAGCAAGGCCTTCGCCCTGTTGCAGCACTTCGCCCCTGCCGGGGGTCAGCAGGCGGGGCGCTCCGTCGGGGGCAACGCCAAAGGCGCTGCCGCGCGGGTACCGCAGGGCGCAGGGGCCGGGATGGCACAGGGCTGTATGCAGGCAGTGCCGCAACAGATTTTCATCGCGTGGGGCCAGCATGGAGATATTGGGAATATGCCGCAGGTAGGCGATATCAAAAGCGCCGTGGTGGGTCGCGCCATCCTCGCCCACAAGGCCCGCGCGGTCTACGCAGAAGGTAACGGGCAGGTTTTGCAGGCAGACATCGTGCACCACCTGATCGTACGAACGCTGCAAAAAGGTGGAATACACGGCCAGCGCGGGCCGATAGCCCTGACTGGCAAGGCCTGCCGCAAAGGTCACGGCGTGCTGCTCGCAAATGCCCACATCCACAAAGCGGTCGGGGAAGCGCGCGCGGAACTTGTCCGTGCCGGTGCCTTCGGGCATGGCCGCCGTGATGGCAATGATCTTGTCGTTATGCTCGGCAAGCTCGGTCAGCGTATTGCTGAACACCGTGGTGAACGAAGGCAGTTTGGCTGTGGAGGCCACGGGCTGCCCGGTTTCGGGCGTGAACAGGCCGATTCCGTGGTACAGTGTGGGATTTTTTTCCGCCGGACCGTAGCCCTTGCCCTTCTGGGTGCGCACATGCAGCAGCACCGGACCGTCCTCAATGGCGGCGGCCATTTCCAGATGGCGGCGCAGGCTTGTGATGTCGTGCCCGTCCACCGGGCCGATGTAGTTGAAGCGAAAAGCCTCAAACAGCATGCCCGGCGTAAAGAAGGACTTGAAGCTCCACTCGCCGCGCATGGCGTACACGGCCAGCTTCTGGCCGATGCGCGGGATGGAACGCAGAAAATTGAGCACTTCCTTACGGGTTTGACGCACCCAGCGCTGCGACAGCGTGCGGCTCAAAAACAGCGAAAGCGCGCCCACATTGGGCGAAATGGACATTTCATTGTCGTTGAGCACCACAATGAGCCGCCGCCCCATGTGCCCGGCGAGATTCAGGCCCTCAAAGGCCTCACCCGCCGTCAGCGAGCCATCGCCAATCACGGCCAGCACGTGGTGTTTGAGACAGGAAAGATCCCGGGCCAAGGCCATGCCCAGGGCCGCAGAAATGGAGGTGGAGGAATGCCCCACGCCAAAATGGTCGTACGGGCTTTCTGCCATGCGCGGAAAGCCGGAAATGCCGCCAAAAGACCGCAGGGTGTGAAAATCCTTGGCGCGCCCGGTCAGCAGCTTGTAGGCGTAGGCCTGATGCCCCACGTCCCAGATGAGCTTGTCGTGCTCCACATTAAAGGTCGCCAGCAGGGCCAGCGTCAGCTCGACCACGCCCAGCGAGGGCGCAAGGTGCCCGCCGTTGCGGGAGACGGTTTCAATGATGCGGCTGCGCACCTCGCCAGCCAGTTGGGCAAGCTGCGCGTCAGAAAATTTGTTCAGTTGCGCCGGGCTGCTCACAGCATCCAGCAATGGGCTCTCTGTGGTGTCCATCTAGGCCGCCCTCGTTACCGTGTAGTCGGCCAATGCGCGCAGAAAATCCGCTTCCTGCCCGTCAAACGGGGCCAGCGCGTCCTGCGCGGCCTGAGCCTGCGCGCGCGCCAGTTCACGGCTTTTTTCAAGCCCCAGCAGGGCGGGATAGGTGCTCTTGCCCTGTTCCTCATCGCTGCCCGCAGGTTTGCCCAGGGTTTCAGTGTCGGAAACCACATCAAGGATGTCGTCCGCAATCTGAAAAGCCACGCCAAGCGCAGCGCCGTAGGCGGCAATGGCCTCGCGCGCGGTCGTTTCCGCCCCGGCAAGAATGGCCCCGCATACGCACGATGCCCGCAGCAGCGCCCCTGTTTTCATGGCGTGCACGGCGCGCATCTGCTCAAGTGTGATGGAAGACGCCCCCGTGTAGATCATGTCCCATTCCTGCCCGCCCACCATGCCGGAAGACCCCGCCGCAAATGAAAGCTCGGACACGGCGTCCAGCACACGGTCCGGGGCTTCTGCGGTGCGGCACATGACCATGAAGGCGTCCGTCAGCAGGCCATCGCCCGCCAGTATGGCCGTGGCTTCGTCAAATGCCTTGTGGTTCGAGGGCTTGCCCCGGCGCAGATCATCGTTATCCATGGCGGGGAGGTCGTCATGGATGAGAGAATAGGTGTGGATCATCTCGATAGCGGCAGCAAAGGGCATGCTGCGCTGTGGCGAAAGGCCGCACAGGGCGGCAGTGCTTAGGCACAAAACAGGGCGCAAACGCTTGCCCCCGGCTTGCAGGCTGTACAGCATGGAATCCTTGAGTCTCTGCGGCACATCGCGGCCATCAAGACAGGTGGCCAGATAGGCTTCCACATCCTTGCCCCGCGCGTGCAGCAGGGCCTTCATGTCAGCAACGCTCATCATCGCCTATTCCGCCTCCTCTTCTGCGTTCAGCCCGCTTGCCGCCACAGGGCGTGACTCAAGGGGACGAGCCTGACCATCCTGCCAGATTTCAAGCTCATGCCGGGCTTTGTCGAGCTGCTCGCGGCAATAGCGCGAGCACGCCGCTCCTTCCTTATACAGGGCCATGCCTTTTTCCAAGGGCAGGTCGCCGCTTTCAAGCGCCGCCACGATCTCCTGAAGCCGGGCCATCTTTTTTTCAAAAGTATTGTCTGTCTTGGCGCTCATGGATTGTTTCCCCTGGCGTTCCCGGTTGTCAAAAAGGGCTGCGGGTCAACCGACTCGCCCTGAACCAGAAGCGAAAGATGCAGATGCGGCCCGGTAACGCGGCCCGTGGCCCCTACCAGCCCGATAACCTGCCCCTTGCGCACCCGATCGCCATTTTGCACCAGTATTTCAGAGAGGTGCAAATACGCGGTGAACACCCCTTCGCCGTGATTGATGTACACTACATTACCAGAGAAGTACAAATTCCCCGTGAGGCCCACCTGCCCATCGGCGCAGGCAAGTACAGGCTGCCCCTGCGGGCCGCGCAGATCAAGGCCCTTGTGCACCCCGCGCGGCTGCCCGTTGAACACGCGTTTGAGGCCGTACAGGCTTGAAACATCACCGGGCACAGGCCGCACAAAGGGCAGCACCCAGAAGCGCTCGGGCAGGCGCTGGGCCAGGGCCTGGCGCACCAGCTCCCTGTCGGCCTTGATGCGCGCCATTTCCGCCGCCGGGGGATCAACATATTTTTTATCCACGTTCAGCTTCTGCATTGGGCGATCTTTGTCAAAAAAAGCAATCTTGCGCGCTACGGCGGGGGCATCCTTTCCATTGCCCGTGGAGATAGCAAGATCACGCGCGGATTCCTTTTCTTCCAGCGGCACGGGCAGCAGCATGACGGCCTGCCAGCGCGTTGCAGCGCCCGCAGCGGTATTGGCGCTCACCTGCTCGGCCCTGGCTTCGTAGGTTTTGCCCAGCCAGCGGAACGTAAAGGACTTTACGGGCATGTCGCTCACCGCCAGGGCGGGAAAGGCATCCCCTCTGGCTACGGATTCTGGCGCGTCAAGCGCGAGGGCTGGAGTGGGGGACGGCGCAGCCAGAACGGCTGCAGGAACAAAAAGAAAAGCCCCCGCCAACAGAACCATGAGCATGCGCGTGAGCACAGACATCAGCTATTCCGTCCTTGTTTTTTGGCAACCGGCAACGCAACTGTATCCGAGTCAGGCGCAACATCTGGCAGCACTTTGTTGACTACGGCGGCAAGGCTGCCATCCGCCAGCCGCACCGTGATGGCGCTGCCCGCAGGGGCCGACGTCACCGTGCGCAGCAGCCTGCCATCCGCACCATGCACAAGGGCATAGCCGCGCTTGAGGGGCGCGAGGGGGTTGGCGGCTGCCAGAGCAAATTCACATTTTTCCAGTTCGCGCCCGGTGCGGGCAAGCATTTCCTGCCCTGCCGACTGCAAGCGCTGATGCGCGGCATCATACAGATGCTCCTGCGCGGTCAGCATGCGCGGCATGGCAGCAGCCAGACTGGCAGAAAGAGCCTCTACCCTGCTGCCCAGTACATCCAGCCGTGAAGGGCTGAAGGCGGTTTGCAGGGCGCGCTCAAGCCTGTCGCGCCGGGCCTCCGTGGTATCGAGCCACTGGCGCGCGGCCCTGTGCAAGGAACGGTTCAGGCCGTCAAGCTGTTCTGCAAGCCGGGCCTGATGCCGCATGGGCGAAAACCAGCGCAGGGCGTTTTCAAACTGGGCAAGGCTTTGCCCCGCTGTTTCCAGCCGCCGCCGCGCGGCGCGCACAAGGGCGGCCTCCGCCTCGTCAATCTTTTGCATCAGTTCGGCCCGCGCGGGCCAGAGCAGTTGCGCCGCATGCGAGGGCGTTGCCGCGCGCAGGTCTGCCGTCATGTCGGCAAGGGTAACGTCCACCTCATGCCCGATGCCCGCCAGCACCGGCAGGCGCGACTCAAACACTGCCTCGGCCACAGCTTCTTCATTAAAGGCCCACAAATCTTCCAGCGAACCGCCGCCGCGCACCAGCACAACGGCCTGCGCCCAGCCCTGCGCATTGGCCTCGTGCAGCGCCCGTACAATGGAGGGAGCAGCATCCGCCCCCTGCACCAGAGCCGGGAACAGACGAATGCGCGCCCCGCTGCCCCGGCTGGCCGCAAGCTCCATAAAATCATGGATTGCCGCGCCCGTTGGGGAGGTGATAAGGGCCACGCGCTGCGGATCATACGGCAGGGGCCGTTTGCGCTCATGGCTGAAATAGCCCAGAGCTGCCAGCTTGCGCTTGCTGGCCTCAAAGGCCTGCGCAAGCAAGCCCTCGCCCGCTGGCTGCACCAGTTCCACGGCAAGCTGATACTGCCCGCGCGGCGCGTACAGGGTGATGCGCCCCGCGCAGAGCACATCCAGCCCGTTGCGCAAAAGCTCCAGCGGCGAAGGACGCGGCGCGTCAAAAACCTCGCCTGTCAGCGGATCAAAACCCTGGTTGTTCTGCCGCTGCATGTGCCTGAACCACACGCACTGCAACTGCGCATCGGCATCCTTGAGGGTAAAATAGACGTGCCCGGAGCCGGGACGGGTCAGGTTGGTCACCTCGCCCCGCACCCAGACAAAGGGGAAACGTCCCTCAAGGGTTTTGCGCAGCTGTTCCGTGAGTTCACGGACAGACAGTATGGCTTCCTGCATGGTGCTCCGTGTCAGGTTATCTATCTGAAAAAAAGCTTTTTTGTCGTAAAAGGGGCACTGACAGTGCCCCTTTTACATTACCTCAACCTATAACAAACCCTCAGACCGAGGCGTGAATTAGTTAGGAACAGCCCTAGCCCTGCTGCTGCGCCCACCCCTCGCGAACCTTGGCGGCCCAGGCGGAAAAGGCTTCAGCCATGGCATCGGCGGGCAGTTCGCCCTTTTCACCGCTGCGGCGATCCTTGCATTCCACAATGCCCTTGGCAAGGCCCTTGCCGCCCACCACGAGCTGCATGGGAATACCCAACAAGTCCGCATCCTTGAACTTGACGCCGGGGCGTTCGTCGCGGTCGTCCATGAGCACGTCCACGCCCATATCCTTGAGCATGGCGTAGATCTGCTCGACCTTGGCGTTGACCTCGTCGTTGCGCGGGTCAAGGTTCAGCAGGATGCAGTCGTAAGGAGCCAGCGGCGGCGGGAACACAATGCCGTGCTCGTCGTTGTTCTGCTCGATGGCGGCGGCGGCCACACGGGAAACGCCGATGCCGTAGCAGCCCATGATCATGATCTGTTCCTTGCCGTTTTCGTCAAGAAAGGCGGCATGCATGGCATCGCTGTATTTGCGGCCAAGCATGAACACGTGACCCACTTCGATGCCGCGCGTAAGCTCAATGCGGCCACCGCAGCGGGGGCATGTGTCTTCAGGCGTGATGGCGCGCAGGTCGGCCCAGGCGGTCACCGTGGCGTCGCGCTTGAGGTCAACGTGCACAAGGTGGGCATCGCCAGCGTTGGCGCCCACCACGTAATCTGTGGCGCCTTGCAGTTCTGCATCGGCGTAGACCGGGATTTCCAGCCCCACAGGCCCGGCAAAACCCACAGGGGCCTTGGTGATCTGCTGCACGGTGGCGGCGTCGGCCATGAGCACATCCTGCGCGCTGAGCAGATTCTTGAGCTTGATGTCGTTCACTTCGCGGTCGCCGCGCACCAGCACGGCCACGGGCTTGCCGTCCACCTTGAAGAGCATGGTCTTGACCACGGAGGTTGCGGGCACGCCCAGCAGGGCCGCCACTTCTTCCACCGTGTGGGCGTTGGGGGTGGCTACCTTCTCCGCCGGAGCGCAGGTCTCCGTGCAGGGTTTGCCGTTCCAGACTACCTCGGCGCGCTCCACGTTGGCCGCGTAGTCGCAGTGATGGCAAAAGGCGATGGTGTCTTCGCCCGTTTCGGCCAGCACCATGAATTCGTGCGAGAAGTTGCCGCCGATGGAGCCGGAGTCGGCCTCCACAGGGCGGAACTTGAGCCCAAGGCGCTGAAAAATACGCTTGTAGGCCGCGTGGCAGGCCCAGTAGTTCTGCTGCGCGCCTTCTTCCGTGGCGTCAAAGGAATAGCCGTCCTTCATGATAAATTCGCGCCCGCGCATGAGGCCGAAACGGGGGCGGATTTCATCGCGGAACTTGGTCTGAATCTGGTACAGACGCACGGGAAGCTGACGGTAAGAGCGCACTTCGCCGCGCACGAGGTCGGTGATGACTTCTTCATGCGTGGGGCCAAGGCAGTATTCGCGCTCGTTGCGATCCTTGAAGCGCAGCAGTTCCTTGCCGTAATGCTCCCAGCGGCCCGATTCTTTCCACAGGTCGGCGGGCTGCACCATGGGCATGAGCAGTTCTTCAAAGTAGGCGACGGCCATTTCTTCGCGCACGACGCGGCTTATTTTTTCAATCACCTTCAGGCCCAGCGGCAGATAGGTGTACATGCCCGAGGTAAGCCTGCGCACCATACCGGCGCGCAGCAAAAGCTTGTGGCTGATTACCTCGGCATCCGCCGGAGATTCCTTGAGGGTGGGAATATAGCAGTTGCTGAAACGCATTACTGTGATTCCTTTTCGTTGAGCAGTTGTTGCAGTTCTTCCATAAAAGCCGCCAGCAGGGCCTCCTGCCCTTTGACCGAGCGGATGACCTCGCCCTTGCGAAATATGATGCCCTTGTCGCGCCCGCCCGCAACGCCCAGATCGGCCTCGCGGGCCTCGCCCGGCCCGTTGACCACGCAGCCCATGACCGCCACCTTGATGTCGGCCTTGGAGGTGGCTAAGCGGTCTTCCACCGCGCGTGCCAGCGAAAACAGGTCAATCTCCGTGCGCCCGCAGGTGGGGCACGAGATGATTTCCGGCCCGCGCGAGCGCAGGCCAAGGGCGCGCAATATTTCCCACGCCACGGTTACTTCTTCCACCGGGTCGGCGGTGAGGGAAACGCGCAGGGTGTCGCCAATGCCCTCGTGCAGCAGAATACCAAGCCCCACGGCAGATTTTACCGTGCCGCGCATGAGGCCCCCGGCCTCGGTAACGCCGATGTGCAGGGGGTAGTCGCAAGCTTCGGCAAGCTTGCGGTAGGAGGCAATGGTATCAAGCACAGAGGAGGACTTGAGCGAAATTTTGGTATCGTAAAAACCGCGCGCCTCAAGCATGCGCACATGGGTGAGAGCGCTTTCCACCAGCGCCTCGGGGCAGGGGCCGCCGTACTGCTGGAGCAGGCGCTTTTCCACCGAGCCGGAGTTTACCCCAACGCGAATGACCGCCCCGTGGGCCTTGGCGGCATCCACCACGCGGTCCACGTGCTCCTTGGGGCCGATATTGCCGGGGTTGATGCGCAGGCCTTCAAGCCCGGCCTCCAGCGAGGCCACGGCAAGGCGGTAATCAAAATGTATGTCCGCTATGAGCGGCAGGCGCGTACCCGCGCGGATGGCGGGCAGGGCCGCAACGGCAGCCTCGTCCGGCACAGCCACGCGCACGGCCTCGCAGCCGCGCGCCTCAAGCCGCGCAATCTGCGCAAGCGTTGCCTCGGCATCGCGTGTGTCGGTATTGGTCATGCTCTGCACCATAACAGGCGCACCGCCGCCAATGGAAAGCCCGCCCAGACGGATGGCGCGGGTTGTGTGCTTTTGCATGCTTCCCTCACAAAAACGAGTGGAGCCACGGGCTAAAGCCACGGCACTCCGTAAACGAGTCTTCTATGCTATTTCCCCCTGCAAGCCAAGTGCGCGCAGCACGAGCCGCGCTGTGGGTTTTGCGGCAAGCCTTGCCGCATGTATCGAGTTTCTGTGCCGCACAAACCCCATTTGGACAGCCTGAGAGTAAGCGACCATTGGGCAAATGGATATCTGGAACGTGTCTTGCAAAGTTTTAAAAAAAGGCCTCAGGCTGACGTTTTTTCCGTCAGCACTCAAGTTGACGGCCATTGTGACGATAAGACTATGGTAAGAGCAGTTCCGCTGGGCTGTGGGCAATAGCCCCTGGCAAGCGAGGAATTATCCCGCCTGGGATCTATCGGGATCACGGCGCGAGGAGCTGCATCAGAGCAATTTCACTCGGGGTTTGTATGCATATAATGCCGCGTCTTCTTATGCTTTGCGCACTTTTGCTGCCGCTCTTTTCCGGCTGTAGCAAAAGCGGGCCTTCCGCGCTTTCGCCCGGCTATACGGACGCCGTGGAGCTGAAGCTCAAAAGCCGCGAACTGGCCGAGCAGATGCTTGCCACCATGCCCAACGATGCCATTCAGGGCTTTGTGGCCATGCCCACGGCCTTTGTGAACCAGAACAATACCTCGCAAAGCTCGCCCATGGGCAGGCTGATGGCTGAATCGCTGTTTTATGAATTCAACCAGCGGGGCTTTCCCACGCGCGAATACAGGCTGAACGGGGCCATCAACGTTCAGGGCGGGCGTGATGACCTTGCACTTGCCGCCAACCAGATGGTGTCAACCACCGGGCAAAAATGGGCCGCGCTTGTTGTGGGCACCTATTATGTGGATAAGGACGCAACCTTTATCAACGCCCGGCTGGTGCGCGCCAGCGATGGCCTTGTGATGCGCACGGGCCAGCTTGTACTGGTGAATACCCCCATTGTGACACGCATGGCCGAGGCCGATGCGCCCCCGCCAGTAAAGGCCACGGCCAGCAGTTCAAGCGCCCCAGCCAAACCTGCCCCAACTTCGCTCTATACGCCTGCCAGCAGCATCAGCAGCGGCACGCTTGTAATCAAACAAGGCCGGTAATGCCGGAATTGCCATGAAAAAAACGTTGAACAACATCTGCGCACTTTGCCTTATGGCCGCATGCGGCCTACCCCTTGCGGCACTGCCAGCCAGCGCGCTGGCCGACAGCATGTCGTCATACAGCGGGCAGGGCAATGACGCCCAGGCAAAGCGCGAGGCAAATGAACGGGCCAATTATCTTTCTAAAGCCAACGAGCACAGCCTGGCCTATCTTGGTCAGGCTCGTCAGTTCCGCGAACAGGGGCGCTATGAACTTGCGCGGCAGCGCTATCTCCAGGCCCTTTCCATCTGTGCCGACGACCAGACCCTTGGTATTATAAAGAGGGAGCTGGACGGCGTTGAACTGCTTTTGCGCACCATGCGCTGAGGATCGACATGAACCGTTTTTTCATTACCATTCTTGTGCTTGCGGCCCTGCTCTTTCCGCTCACGGCGGCGGCAGCCGGAAACGTGCCCACTGCTGCCGTAAGCATTGCCAAGCAGCTTGACGAACAGATCATGATGCGCTTTTCGGGCGATAGTCAGGACATGAGCCGCAAAGACCGCGAAGCCCTTGCCCGCGCCCGCATCATGATCATGGGCACCACCCCGGTCAACATCAACAATCTGGACGAAGCCTCGCCCTTGGCGCGCCAGATGACGGAAGAAATCTCCCGCTGGCTCATCAGTGCGGGCTACCGCTTTCAGGAACTGCGCAAGGGGCGCGATATCCGCTTTGACAAACTCAAGGGCGAATTTATCCTGACGCGCGACGTGCGCCAGCTTGCCAGCCCCAGCGGCACCAGTCAGGCCATACTGGCGGGCACCTATGTGACTACCAGCGAACAGGTGCGCTTCAGCATCCGGCTTATCCACACCTCAAGCAATGAGGTGCTGGCCATGGGCACGGCCACTGTGCCCATTACGGACGACCTGCGGCCCCTCGTGCGCGAGGCCCGGCCCGGCGACGGGCTTGCGCCCTCGGTGAGCACACGGCTTCAGTAGCGTCCTTGCCTCATACGCGCTTTGCGTCTATAACATGCCCGCGCCTGTCTGCTTGACGGCGCGGGTTGCCTTTGCGGCAGCCGCTGTTTTCAATAATTCCGCCGTGCCCGCCGGGGCAATAGCGTAACGATCCGTGAACCCGGGCCGCTGATTTTGCTGGCGGCCAATCCCGCGCGGGCACGCCGCCCACTGCGGGCTATACGCCTTTTTGCGCGCAGCAAGGAGACAACATGTCGCTCAGTATTGGTATTGTGGGCCTGCCCAACGTTGGCAAATCCACCCTTTTCAACGCCCTGACCAAGGCCCAGAATGCCCAGGCCGCCAACTACCCCTTCTGCACCATTGAACCCAACAAGGCCACGGTGGCTGTGCCGGACAAGCGGGTGGACGCCCTGACCGCCAAGGCCAAGCCCAAGAAGACCATTTACGCCAGTGTTGATTTTATCGACATTGCAGGTCTGGTACGCGGCGCAAGCAAGGGTGAAGGGCTGGGCAACCAGTTTTTGGGCAACATTCGCGAATGCGCGGCCATTGTGCATGTGGTGCGCTGCTTTGAGGATGAAAATATCACCCACGTGGACGGCGGCGTTGATCCCCTGCGCGATGTGGACACCATTGAAACAGAACTGCTGCTGGCCGACCTGCAAAGCGTTGAAAAACGCCTGGACAAGCTGCAAAAGCTTGCCAAGTTTGACAAAAATGCCAAGACATCCGCAGAAATCATGCAGACCCTGCTGGCTCAGCTCAACGACGGCAAGCCCGCGCGGGGATTTGACCTGCCTGATAACGAGAGCTTTTTGACCACATGGCGCGAACTTGGCCTGCTCACGGCCAAGCCCGTTATTTACTGCGCCAATGTGGATGAAGCCGCCGTTGCCGAGGGCAATGAATTTTCCGCCAAACTTGAAGCCTTTGCCAAGGAACGCCAGTCCGGCTTTGCGCGCATTTGCGCCAAGCTTGAAGAAGAACTGCAAGGCCTGCCCGATGAGGAACAGGCGGAACTGCTCTCCTCCTACGGCATTGATGAAAGCGGCCTTGTACGCATCATCCACACCGGCTACGCCACCCTTGGCCTGTATAGCTACTTTACGGCCGGGCCGGACGAAGTCCGCGCCTGGACCATCCATAAGGGCTGGAAGGCCCCGCAGGCCGCTGGCGTCATCCATACCGACTTTGAGCGCGGCTTTATCCGGGCCGAAGTAATCTCTTACGCCGACTACATGAGCCACGAAAGCGAAGCGGCTTGCCGCGCCGATGGCGTCTTGCGCGTGGAAGGCAAGGAATACGTGGTCAACGACGGCGACGTCATGCACTTCCTGTTCAACGTATAGTTTTTACCGCATATAAAAAGCTTAAAGGCTCTGTTCCTGTGGAACAGAGCCTTTTTTATGACAAAAGCCGCCCGGAGCATCGGCTCCGGGCGGCTTCAACCATTTCAAACTATCTACTGAGCATTTTTACAAGGGGCTGTTAACACCAGGAGTAATTTGTTCCCCGCCAAAGAAGGAAGCAAAAGAATCAAAGTGTTACCAGGCTCTAGTCGGCGCGGCGGCCAATGCAGAAGTACGCAAACCCACGCTGCGCCATGAAGTTGGGCGAGTACAGGTTGCGGCCGTCAAACAGCAGGGGGGCGGTCAGCAGGCCCTTGATTTTGTCAAAATCGGGGTTGCGGAACTGGTTCCATTCCGTAACCACCAGCAGGCCCTGAGCGCCTTCGCATGCGCCGTACTGGCTGTCCACAATTTCAACCAGCTTATTATCTTTGAATATTTCGCGGGCATTGTCGGCAGCAACCGGGTCAAAGGCGCGAACCTTCATGCCAGCGGCGGTAAGCTCGTTGACAATGCTGATGGCAGCGGCTTCGCGCATGTCGTCGGTATTGGCCTTGAAGGCCAGCCCCCACAGCGCAAGGGTTTTGCCCTTCACGCCGCCCTGCGGAGCAAAATATTCCATGATGCGGCCAGCCATGTGCTTTTTCTGCCGGGCGTTGACGTCTTCCACAGCGTTGAGCAGCTTGGGTTCCACGCCAGCCTTTTCAGCGGTGTGGATGAGCGCCTTCACGTCCTTGGGGAAGCACGAACCGCCGTAACCCACGCCGGGGTAGATGAACTGGTAGCCAATGCGGGTGTCTGAGCCGATGCCGGTGCGCACATCGCGCACATCCGCGCCCACTTTTTCGCAAATGGTGGCGATTTCGTTGATAAAGGAAATCTTGGTGGCAAGCATGCAGTTGGCCGCGTACTTGGTCATTTCTGCGCTGCGCACGCCCATGACGATGATCTTGTCGCGGGTGCGGGCAAAGGGCGAATACAGTTCGCGCATCAGCGAAGCGGCGCGTTCGGAATCCGTACCAAGCACAACGCGGTCGGGCTTCATGAAGTCGGAGATGGCGTCGCCTTCCTTGAGGAACTCGGGGTTGGAAACCACGTCCACCTTGTAGGACACGCCGCGCGTTGCAAGCTCTTTTTCCACGAGCGCGCGCACTTCGTCAGCGGTGCCCACGGGAACCGTGGACTTGTCCACGACCACGAGGTCGTTCTGCATGTGGCGGCCAATTTCGCCAGCCACCTGACGCACATAGCTCAGATCGCACGAGCCATCGGGCTGGGGCGGGGTGCCAACGCAGATAAAGGCGCAGTCGGCATCCGCAATGCCATCTTCAAGACGGGTAGTAAACTTGAGGCGGCCATCAGTACGGCTGTGGCGAACCATGGGTTCAAGACCGGGTTCAAAAATATGCACGGAACCGGCATTGAGCTTTTCCACCACAGCCGGGTTAACATCCACGCAGGTCACGGTATTACCCATTTCAGCAAAGCACGCGGCGCTGACCAAGCCAACATAGCCGGTCCCGATAATGCACAACTTCATACAAAATTTCTCCGTACGTTCCCGCAGCCAGCGCGCTTGACGTTACAGCGGGGAACGGGTCAGAATAGTTTAGGTTGAAAGCGAACCAATACGCTAATTTTTTTTAATGGGCAACAGCCCTATTTGCAGTACATTCCGCCCGTACTGCATATGGTGGATAACTGATGATCATAGGCATTGGGACTGACATTACGGAACTGGCACGCATCAAGGCAAGTTACGACAGGTTTGGAGAGCGCTTTTTGCAAAAGATCCTTACCCCCGATGAACTGAAACTCGTGCCGGAGAATCCCATCACCTACATTTCCGGTCGGTTTGCCGCCAAAGAGGCTGCGGTCAAGGCGCTTGGCACTGGCTTTAACGAGGGGATCGGCCCTCTCCATATAGAGGTGCTGCGCGGCCCTGCGGGGCAACCCCAACTCCATTTGCACGGCCCTGCGCTTGCGCGGGCTAAAACTATGGGCATGCGCGCCGCCCACATTTCCATAAGTCATGACCGCAATGCCGCTGTGGCGGTTGTGGTGCTGGAGGCATAAGCATGCCCACTTCATTTGACGATCTGTTCCCTCCCCTGCCCCTGCCTGCTGAAATGCACCAGTGGGATGCGGAAGCCATGGCCCTTGGCCTGCCGGAAGAACTGCTGATGGAAAATGCCGCCAGAGCGGCCTTTGACGTCCTGCACAAATACCAGCCACGGCTGGCGGGTCTGCGCGTCTGGCTGCTTATGGGCAGCGGCAACAACGGCGGCGATGCCGCATGCCTTGCGCGGCATTTGCTAGATGCGGGCGCGGAACCGCTGGTGCTGCACGCGCGGCCTCTCGCCTCCTGCAAGGGGGCCTGCGGCAAGCATGTGCGCATTGCCAGAGCCGCAGGCGTTACCTTTGAACGCTGCCGCCCGGCGGTCTTCCAACGGGCGGAACTCCCCCACATTCTTGTGGACGGCCTGTTGGGTACAGGTTTCAGCGGTCAACTGCGACCGGATGCGCTGGAGCTTGTGCGCGCGGTCAATTCCCTGCAAAGCCGTCCCTTTGTGCTGGCGCTCGATATTCCATCTGGCCTCGACGGACGCACCGGCCTGCCCATGCCGGAAGCAGTGCGTGCCACGGCCACAGTCAGCTTTGCGGCCGCAAAGCCGGGGCTGGCCTTGCCCGAGGCGCGCCCCTGGACGGGCGCACTGCACGTGCGCAGCATTGGCATTCCCCTTGCCGCACGGCGCAAGGCTCCCTGCTCTTTTTACGTCGCTGACGGGCATTGCCTCGCCCCACTTGCGGCGATTCAGCCCGGAGGCTTCAAAAACTCATACGGGCATGTGCTGGTGGTTGGTGGCGCGCCCGGTCTTGGCGGAGCGGCGCATCTTGCCGCCCGCGCGGCCCTGCGCGCAGGCGCAGGCCTTGTAACCGCCGCCGCGCCCGGTGCTGGCATTGCGGATATCAAGAACGGCTGGCCCGAAATAATGACCTTGCCTCTGGGCGAGAGCGAACGTCAGTGGCCCGCCCGCCTGCCGCAAAATTTTATGGAGTTGGCCCAACGCTGCGCCGCCCTTGTGGTCGGCCCCGGCATGGGCCGAGCGCAGGACGCTGCAGCCTTTGTTGAAGCTCTTTTGGCACTGGACCACAGACCGCCCACGGTATTTGACGCCGATGCCCTGGTGCTGCTGGCCGGGCGACAAGGCCTGCTCGACCGCATAACCGCAGATGATATTCTGACGCCCCACCCCGGCGAAGCGGCAACCCTGCTGGGCTGTTCCGCAGCGGATGTTCAGGCCGACCGGCAAGGCGCGCTAGAGCGCCTGCGCGGCCTCTGCCGTGGCGTGATTATTCTTAAAGGAGCGGCAAGCCTCATAGGGCAGGCTGAAGCGCCAACACTGCTCTGCCCCTACGATGTGCCGCAGCTTGCGGTGGGCGGCTCGGGCGATGTGCTGGCGGGCTGCGCTGGCGGACTGCTTGCCCGGATGCTGCCCGGCATGCAGACCGCAAAAGAGCAAGCGCAAGTGCACAACAATACCGCAAATCAGACTTTGACCTCATCCCACATACTGGCCGGGCAGGCAGCGGCCCTGCACGCCCTTGCGGGCAAAAGCCTTGCCGAACAATGGCCCCTCAGGGGCAATACGCCTTCGGCAGTGGCAGATGCATTGCCGCAAACCCTCTCTGTCTGCATGGCAGCCAGTGAATCAAAGGACGACATTCTGCCATGGCCCAGATAATCCTGCACAATCTTTCTGATACCGACCGCCTTGGACATATGCTTGCCGAGGCTGTCGCCACCTGCGGCATTGCGGCATTGTTGCTGCGCGGCCCGCTTGGCAGCGGCAAAACCACGCTCACCCGCTCCCTTGTGGAGGCCATGCCCGGCGGGGATCAGGCCGAGGTGGGCAGCCCTTCGTTCACGCTCTGCAACTACTACCCTACCCAGCCGTCTGTCATACACAGCGATCTGTACCGCAGCCCCGGCAGCCTGCCCGATGAAATCGCAGAAGGTCTGGACAATCCGCAAATCCTCTCTGTGCTGGAATGGTCGGAATACCTGCCCGAGACGGAAATGCCGCAAGATTATCTGGACATCTCGTTGCAACCGTGCGAAGAAGGTCGCCTACTGACGCTGCAAGCTCACGGCCCTATTGCCTCTGAGCTTTTGCGCCACCTGCGCCGAAATTGGCCTGTGGACAGTCCTGACCACGGGTAACCAGTTCCGGGGTGGGCTGACCTGTTGTACCCATCAAGGATTGAGGACAATGGATACAGGCATGAAAATTTTGGTCCAGAAATTTGGCGGCACTTCCGTTGCCAAGCTGGAGTGCATGAAGCAGGTACGCGAGAAAGTGCTGGGAGGCCTTGCCAAGGGGTATAAGGTCATTGCGGTGCTTTCGGCGCGGGCTGGCGACACCAACAAGCTGCTTGCCCTTGCTGATGAATGGTCTTCCACGCCTGACCGCGCGGAAGTTGATTCTCTCGTTTCCACTGGCGAACAGGTTTCCATCAGCCTGTTCACCATGCTGCTCAAAGATGCGGGCATTCGCGCCCGCTCGCTGCTCGGCTGGCAGATTCCCATCACCACGGACAACGATTTTGGACGTGCGCGCATTCGCTCCATCGACAGCAATTCCCTGCGCAAATACCTCGACGACTACGATGTGCTTGTGGTCGCCGGGTTTCAGGGTTGCACCGAAGATGGCCGCATCACCACGCTCGGGCGCGGCGGTTCGGACACCTCTGCGGTGGCGCTGGCCGCCTCCCTCGGCTCTGTGGAATGCGACATTTACACCGACGTTGACGGCGTTTACACCACCGACCCCAACATTTGCTCCACGGCCCGTAAAATGGACCGCGTCGCCTATGAGGAAATGCTTGAAATGGCAAGCATGGGGGCCAAGGTGCTGCATATCCGCTCGGTAGAATTTGCCAAAAAATATAAGGTTCCCGTGCGCGTGCGCTCCACGTTCAGCGATGATCCAGGCACGCTTGTCACTCAGGAGGACTCCACCATGGAAGCCGTACTCGTTTCCGGCATTGCATATGACAAAGATCAGGCCCGCGTGACCCTGCGCGACCTTCCCGACGTGCCCGGTACGGCTGCGGCGGTGTTTGGCCCTCTCTCCGAAAAGGGCATTCTGGTCGATATGATCGTTCAGAACACCAGTCAGGACGGCCATACCGACATGACCTTCACCATCTCGCGCAAGGATCTCAAGCAGACCTTGCAGATGATGGAAGAAGTGGCCCAAAAGACCGGCGCGCGCGAAGTGCTGCACGATGTGAGCGTTGCCAAGGTTTCCGCCATCGGCGTGGGCATGCGCAACCATTCCGGAGTTGCCGCGCGGGCATTTGCCGCGCTGACTCAGGAAGGCATCAATATCCTCATGATCAGCACCTCTGAAATCAAGATCACCATCCTGATTCAGGAAAAATACGTTGAGCTTGCCGTGCGTATTCTGCACGACACCTTCGGGCTGGACTGGGATCTGGGCTAAACGCCTGCCATACGGTTTACCGACATATTGAACAAAAAAACTCCCCGCTTGCGGGGAGTTTTTTTGTTTTGGACATACTCAAAACATTGCGAGTCGCTGTTTCTTATGACATAGCCCTCTGCAGGCTATTGGCGGCATCCGCATTTTGAAGAAACTGGTAATAATCGGCAAGACAGCCATAAGCCCCAGCCCTCAGGGGATTATCAACATCAACAAGCAGTTTCTGAAGGTAGTACAAGCATTCCGTATGATGTTCAGCCAGCAAGTGAACCCTTGCCGCCAACAACCAGACTATTGGAGCATCATAATACCTGCTGCATATCCGCACACTGTTTAATGCCAAACCAATTTTATTTATTGATATGCAATCAGTTATCAACGACTCAAATTCAGCCAATGACTTCTGCCCAACGGATGCATTTTTACAAATATCTTCAAGCGTTGGCATGCAGGATTTCTTTTGCTCAATCAGAGACTGAATGGTCTGATCCAGTATCCCCTCCTGAGATTCCTGCCTTGCAAAGTCAGCGAAAGCAGCAGCATGATCTCTGTCAACGCCTGTTGCGCAGCCGCGTTCAATCTTGTCCTTAAAGTCTTCCAATGATTTATAGTAATAATGATTTACCTGGATAGTTCTGGATATGTGGTATGACTGGTACGAAGCAACTGGAATACAATCTTCGTTCACGCAAAAGCTTCCATCCTTGTATCCAAAACTATGAGGAGTAAAAACTTTATCGACTTTTTTGGGTTGTACAATTGATTTTATATGATTATCAAAGGAAACAACTTTATCATAATTCTTTATAACACCGCCAGCAGGCCTAGTCCTGTGTCCTCCTGATCCAAACATTTTCCAATGAATCGCCAAACCGCCATAGTCAATGTATCTGTCAAGAATGTCACGAATATCATTCCCTGACTTCGGCACAATAAATTCATCAATATCAATAAATGCCATCCACTTACATTGGATTCCATACTTTTGCAAACAATCCATGTAAGCAATGCGTTGCTGATCTACATCGCGTGAGGAATTAATGACAGTTACCAAACCGCTATCTATATACTCAGGCAGTGCTTCTGAAATAGGCACGCGACTATTATTATCATAAATATAAATATGTTCAAATCCTATAAGTAAATGATACTCTACCCACTCCCTGATAAAAGACTCTTCATTTTTCGCTATTGCACATATCGTTGCGTAATGCATGGCGATCATCACCCATATTAATGCTGTTCACGAATTTATACGTTGATGGCTACTTTGTTATCATTCACCAAGCCTCAAGCACAAAAAAAGTAACCTCTGAAAGGACATCACGCAAGGAGCAGCTGCCGCAGGGCTGGAACGTCTTCGCACAACTTGTCCGCCCCGGCTTCTTCAAGCTCGCCGCGCGAACCGTAGCCGTAGAGTACTCCCACACCGTCCATACCCACAGCATGCGCGCCAAGAATGTCATATTTCCGGTCGCCCACCATAAGGCATTGCGCCATATCCGCAACACCGCAAAGGCCGCAGGCATGCCGCAGCACGGACGTTTTGCTGTTGCGCGGGCCGGTCAGCTCCGCTCCCGCCACATGGTCAAACAGGCTGGCAATGCCAAAATGCTCCAGAATACGCTGAGCAAAGGGTTCCGGCTTGGATGTAGCCAGCGACAACACCCGGCCCTCGCGCCGCAGGTCTACCAGCATGTCTGCCACGCCGTCATAAAGCGCATTTTCAAATATACCCGTGACCGAATAATATTCACGGTATTTCTGCACAGCCAGATCAGCCTTGGCCGCATCGCCCCCAAACAGCTTGCCGAACGAATCCTTCAGCGGGGGGCCGATAAAATACAGCAGTTCATCGTCAGCGCGGGCAATATCAAAATACTTCAGGGCATGCTGCACAGAGCGGATGATGCCGGTTTTGGAGTCTGTCACCGTGCCGTCAAGATCAAAAAAAATATATTGCTTCACGAAGGGATTTCCTTGCTTCCGGTTTCAGGCGAAGGGCTACTCGCCGTTAAAGGGCGTATGCCGCCCAGAGCCGTCAACACCGAATTTGCTGTCCAGCGCCTTGTTGTCGCCCGGCGATGTAAAATAGCCGTTCATGGTGCGCTGCGGAACCCCCATGCCCAGCAGGGTACTCACAGAAACGAAATTGTAGCCTCTGCGGCGCAGTTCCGCCACAGTCTCGCGCAACAGTTGCGCCGAGCCCTTGGGCACCAGATTGGCGTGGAACAGCAGGATGGAGCCCGGTTTGACCTGTGAGGCAACCAGATGGGCCTCGCGCCGCGCATGCTCGATATTGGTATTATCCGCGCCGGATTCCGCCACCACATCCCATTGCACCACCTGCATGCCCAGCTTTGCCAGCGCCTGCAAAGACTGGTCGTTGCAACGCCCATAGGGCAAGCGAAACAGCGTGGGCACAGGCTGAATGGCAGGCTCCGGACGGCCCTGCGCCTTGGCATCGCGCAAGGCCTCCTCGCGCAGCAGCTCATACTGAGCCTGCGTCCACAAAACCTGGGCGCGCAGGCCAGCCGGGGAAAGCAGGGCAAAATTGCCGTGGGACCACGCATGATTGGCTATTTCAAACTGCGGCTCGGTCATGATTTGCAGTACACGGCGAGAATGGGTACGCATCCACTTGCCGCCCATAAAGAGCGTGGCCGGGATATGCTCGGCCCGCAAAAAACCGAGAATATCCATATCGCAGCCGGTGGTGACTGTATCCAGCTCGCAAAGATCAAAGGTAAGGGCAACCACCTTGGCCCCATCTGCCAGCGCAACCCGCCGGATTGTGCCCACCGAATCGGCCCCGAGCGGTGGAAGCATCACTGAAGGTTCGCGTTTGGCGGGCGGGGTTGCGTCGTTGCGCAAAGCCTTGCGGGCATCCTGCGCATCGGGCGCCCAGGAGGGGGCCGGAGCAGACGAAGCAGTAGCCGGGGCAGCAACTGCGGGGTGCTCCACCAAGACAGCGCATATGCCCGCTAAAATGCAAAACACGCCAGCCGAAAGGGCAAAAATACGCCGCAACCGCAAAACCGAGCAGACTGAGCTGAACATAGAGGGAAACTCCTGCGCCGACTACGACGCCAAACAGCAACTTTTGAAAACTATAATTCACGGATTAGTGCGCTGTGCACACGATAAAGCCTTTTTCTGCCAAGCAGGTCTATATCCTTTACGCAATCGGCCCACAAGCGTGGCGAGCGGCATCTATACTCACCTGTAATCATAAGAATTAATTCTCAGCAAATTGCGTGTTGAATTTATTTTTCAAATATCGCATAATTTCAAAATATATTTGCGGCGGCGTGTTGGCCTTGCGTGGGCATTACTGCGGGGTTTGCTATCTGCGAAGATCAAGGCAAGAACTTATATCCAGGCGATCAAGACCACATGTCCCACATCAAAATACCCGTTTCAACCCTACGCCCGGGGATGTATATTGTTGACCCCGGGATATCATGGCTGAAAGCCCCTCTGCTCTATATGCAGGAGGGAATTTTGGCGTCGGACGACGAGATCAACGGTATAATCCTCCAGGGATTTGCCGAAGCCTACTACGACCCGGAACGCTCACGCGACGAAAATTCCGCTGCTCCCCAGCCAAATACCCCCCTTGCCATAGAACTACAGGCCGCCAACAGAATTTATGAAGACGCCTACGAGAATGTGAAAAACTTTCTCGAATCCGCCAGAGGCGGCGCACTTGATCTTACCTTTGCGCGCCCGCTGGTGGGCGACATCATCAAAAGCCTTTCGCGCAACGTTGACGCGCTGGTGACGCTTTCTCTGCTCAAAAAAACAGACGAATACACCTATGCCCACAGCGTCAACGTGACCATTTTTGCCGTGGCCTTTGCCAATTTTCTGGGCATGCCCGATGACCGGCTGCACAATGTGGGGCTGGCCGGGTTGCTGCACGATTACGGCAAGGCGCTGATTCCCAACGAAATTCTCACCGCGCCCCGCTCCCTGACGTTTCAGGAATTTGAGGTCATGCGGTCGCATGTGCTGCTTGGTGTTGAAAAGATCAAACAGTTTTCGAGCGTTGAGCAGGAAGCCATTGAAGGCATTGCGCAGCACCACGAAAAGCATAACGGCACGGGCTACCCCAATCGGCTATCCGGCAAACAGATTGGCGTTTTTGGCCGTATCCTTTCGCTCAGCGACGTGTATGACGCGCTTTCGTCCAAGCGTGTTTACAAGGGCGCACTGGCCCCCAACAAGGCGCTGGGCATGATGTACAAAATGCGCGGTCAGGCCTGGGCCCCCGGCTATGTGGAACGCTTTATCAAGATGGTGGGCATTTTTCCCGTGGGTACTGCGGTGGAACTTTCAAACGAACACCAGGGTATTGTGTGCCGCTCCAACCCCAATTTTCCCGCGCAGCCCTGCGTTCTTGTGGCGCGCGACCCTGACGGACGCGCCATTCAACCGCAGTTTGTCGACCTCACGCGCTACATAGGCCTGCGTATCACACGCTCTCTATCTGCGGCCGAAGCGGCGCATTTTGATATTCCGATGTTGCTGGGCGGCCCGGCGTAGACAGCTCCAGATCGTGCCCTCCTCCAGTACGCTCAGCCAGCAATCCACGGCATTTTCTGCCACAAATACGCACTGTTCACATTTCTTTTACACATCCGGGCTTGCCCGCAGATAATGTAAACGCTATACACCGGGAAAGGGATAAACCTTCTATTTCAGCATGTTCACCATCTGGGATGCGGCAACGCCCTGCCCCGGAATTTGAAATGTCAAAACGCATCAGGCTTAAGGATAATTTTCATGCGCAGAGTTGATGTTTTGATCGGTGCCCTCAGCCAGTTGACTGGCCGTGATGAGGAAGCTGTGGCCCAGACCTTTGAAGCCATCATTTCCAGCAACCCGGAAAAAGGCAAAGATCTGCTTGAGGAAATTTCCTTTGGCGAGGCTTCGGTCATGCGCGAACGGCTCCTCAAGGACGGCCCCGATGTGCTGGCCCGCCTTGTGAGCAGAATCAGCGACTAAAAACCGCCCCGGGCATTCTGCCCAGGGCGGTCAGGTTGATATCAAATCCCGTCTTGCGGTATTTTGCTGCCGGAGCTGCTAGTTACAGCGTCTGCGTTGTACTGGACTTGCCAGATTACCCTGCGTGATGCCGCAAAAGCTACCAGCAGGCTTGCGGCGTCAGGGTCTCAATGAGCTTCCACTGGGCAGCAAAGGCCTTTTGCGAGCTGCGCGATTCTGCATAGCAGCGGGCCTCGCGCTTCATGGCAAACAGCATGGCCTCATCGCTTGCCAGAGCCACCATGGCCGAGGCATAGGCCTCTGCCGTTTCCTGCCGCACCACTATGCCGCTTTTATCCGGCACCACGTTCTCTCTGGGGCCGCCCTGCCCGCTCACCACCACTGCCAGCCCCGCAGCCTGCGCCTCCAGCACAACCTTTCCATAGGTATCTGTGGTTGAGGGGAAAACAAAGATGTCGGCTTCTTCATAGGCCTGCACAAGCGCAGCACCGCTCAGATAGCCCGTAAAGGTCACGGGCATGTCCGCAGCCTGCGCCTGAAGTTCCCCGGCCTGCGGGCCGTCGCCCACAATGGTCAGCTGCGCGCCGGGGATATGCCCCAGCACCAGCCGGAAGGCATCCACAAGACGGCTGACGCTTTTTTCTCTTGAAAGTCGCCCCACATACAAAAAACGTGTACCCTGAGCGCTTTCCCGCCCGCTGTTGCGCCAGGCGGGCGTGTAGCGCGATGCGTCCACCCCCCGGGGATAGAGGCGGATTTTTTCCTCGGGCAGACCGTGGGCGATCAGTTCCTTCATGGTGGCAGCCGAGGGCGCAAAAACCACATCCATCTGGTTATAATACCAGTACACATAGCGCCATGTGGCTTCTTCCAGCGAGGGGTCGCCCGTCAGCTCCAGAATATACTGCGGAAATGCCGTGTGATAGGTGGCATGGATGGGCAGCTTGAGCATTTTTGCCGTCAGCAGGGCCGCAAGCCCCATGGGGCCGGGCGTTGCGGAGTGCAGCAGGGTGTAACCGTTCTCATAGCAATGCTGCACAATTTTAAGCGCGGGCGGATAGTGCAGCGTCAGTTCTGGATACTCAGGAATGGAAAAACTGCCCGTGGGGCTGAAATTTATGGGGCCAAGGCCGCCGGGGTGGCTGCCTTCCACATTTTCTGGCCGAACGCAGGTCAGGATATCCATTTTCTTACCCTGCTCCCGCGCCAGTGGCAGCATGGATTGCAGGGTTTTGGCAACGCCGTTCACCTCAAGATAGGTATCCGTAAAATGGGCAATGGCGGCCCTGTCCGCTGCCGTGCCGGATCTGGCATCCCTTGGGAGAAAACGGCGCAGGCATTCGCGCGTAAACATTTTATCCTGCGCAAAAAGCGAATAGCCGATGCCGTAAGGGGCAAGCATGGCGTAAAGCGATCCCATGGCTCCCACCAGCTTGAACACATTGAAAAAATTGCCCTTGAGCACGTCAGACAAAACAGAATTGGCGCAGGCAAGCTGCACGGTTTCCGCCACATCGCCCACAAAACGTGCCAGCAACGCCTCGCGCCGGGGCATGCGCTCCTGCGGCACAATGACGTTGACGCTGTCCGCCGCCACGGCAAGCTCCGGCGATTGGGCAATGGCCCTGCCAGCCGCCTCAAGTATGCTTTCCTGCATGCTTTTTTCAGAGCGGGACACCCATCTGCCGCAGTTCAGCAAAAATCCGCCAATGGACATGACGCGCGTCTTGATGGTGCGGGAGCGCGTATCTGGCTTGCCCGTGAGCATGTTTTCGGCAAAGCGCAGCACGGTGCTGTTGTTGATATCCTGTGCTAGGCCGGTGGAATTTTTGTAGAACTGGTAGCCGATGGCGTACAGATTATGGGCAAAACCCAACGGCGTTGCAGGTATGACCCGGGGCGTGGTGCCCCCTGCCATGACCGCCCGCAGCAAGGCCGAGGCCGGGGCATGGCCCGAGCTGCCAAGTTCCGCGGGGGTAACTTCTATCACCGTGGAACTTCTGGCGATATTGCAGGAGGAATGGTCGTCGGACCCGGCCACAAAACTCTTGCGCCAGGGCTGGGCAACAAGTGCGCTAACATTGTGTTTTTCTTCCATTCTGGCTGTGGATTCCGGGGTCAGGCCCTTCACAATCTGGCGAAGCGCGTCATTCTGCACGTTATTGCGCGCCCCGTTGAGCTCAAAAACTGAAAACAGCAGTATGAGCTGCTCCACATGGCCCAGAGTCAGCCGGTTATTGGCCGCGCACAGGGGGTGCGCGCAGGCATGGGCAATGCCCTGCCCCATCAGGTAGGGAACAAGCTCAAAGATGTTGCCCCGAAGTCGCGTTATCTCCCGGTGCTGCGTTTCCGTGATATCCCAGGCGAGCACATGAATTTCGCACTTGTCCTCAGGAAAGTAGGCCGAAATTTCTTCGCTGATGAAGGTCTGCGGCAAATGGGCGATTTCCAGCGCGCCAGCAATGGTGTCGTGATCTGTAATCGTAACGTAGTCCATGCCCCTGGCTCTGGCGATATCGTAAATCTTGCGGGGAGGGGTGTAACTTTCGCCGCAGCCGATCTTTTGCAAAATCCACTGCGAGGGGCAGGTTGAATGGCGGGAATGGACGTGCAGATCTACGCAGAACGAGGCATTGAACGGGCTGGAATTTCTCTGCTCTCCGTCTGGGATTGGGAACATGCGGCTTCCTCCTGAATGTGCTGTGGCCATTCGCGATTCCGCCATCATCACGCCTCAGCAACTACGTTGCTGTAACGGCGCGACACATCCGCCGTTTACAGCGTTGCCTGAAATGATGCGGATGCGTACTGGGTATTGCATGGTCTGCACTATAGAAAAAATCCAGAGGGATTGTGTGCTGGCAGCGTGAAGGTTATCGGGCTTTTGTGCGATGCCGTAACACCGCTAACAGGCTGAAATAAAAATTTTAAGCCGACCTGCACCACGTAACTGTAACAATCCGCGCCCAAACGACAGCGCTTTGCGGCTGCTGTAGGCAAAATATCCTTGCAAACGCAAAAAGGGAGGCTAAAACCTCCCTTTTTGCGCCAACCCGCCTATAATTTCGGGTAAAAAAGACCGGCGGGGCTGAACTGCAAGGCGCACCAGCCGGATTTAACAGCACTCCTGAGCGGGAGTACGCGCTGAGGGGCAGGTGCAGCGTCTTTCCAGCAGATGAAAAATCAGGCCCGCCAAGGCAAAAGCGCCGCCAGTGAGCATGACGCCGGGCCAGCGGTATGCCGCCCAGGCTTGGCTGGCCGCAGCAGAACCCAGCGAACCGCCCAGAAAAAATACCGTCATGTAAATGGTGTTCACCCTGCCGCGCGCCGACTCGGACAAACCCAGAATAAGCGACTGATTGGACACCTGCGCAATGGACACGCCGAAATCAAGCACAATAACCCCGAGCACAAGGGCTGTCATGCCGCTGAAGCTCATGATGCCGAAAGCCGCGATGCTTGTGAGCGCGCCGATCAACACGCCGCACCTGACGCCAAAGCGGTCTGTCAGCCTGCCCCCAGCCTGCGCTGCCAGTACGCCCACCAGCCCAACGATGCCGAACGAACCCGCCACGCTTGCGCCAAGCCCGTAAGCCGGGCCTTGCAGATACAGCGCAAGCACTGACCAGAAGGCGCAGAACGCTCCGAACACGCAAGCCTGAATAATGGAGGCATAGCGCAGCGCACGGTAATCCCGCAAAAGTTGCAGCATGGAGACCAGCAACCGCCCGTATGGCAGGCTCGATTTGCGCGGCAGATCAGGCAAGCGCCATGCAAGCAGCGCGCTCAGCAGCACGGCAAAGGCGCAGGCCAGCCAGAAAGCCTCGCGCCAGCCCAGCCACTGGCCCACCGCGCCAGACACCACACGGGCCAGCAATATGCCGCACAAAACACCGCTAAAGGCAATGCCGACGGCCTTGCCTCGCTCGCCTTCCCTGGCAAGGTCAGCGGCCATGGGAACCACCATCTGCGTAATGGTGGCGGCCACCCCCATACCAGTCGAGGCCGCCATGAGAACCGCCATGCCCGGCGCCAGAGCCGCAAGAGCTGCGGAAACCACCAATAGTGCGCAGAGAATCAGAACCAGCCTTTTTCTGTTCAGCGTGTCGCACAGCGGCACGAGAAACAGAAGCCCAAGGGTGTAGCCCACCTGGGTGATGGTGGCCACAAGGCCCACATGGTCGCCGCCCTTGAGTTCCCCGGCGATCAGCCCCAGCACAGGCTGATTATAGTAAATGTTGGCTACGGCCAACCCCGCGGCAAGAGCCAGCAGGTATATGAGCGACCCGTTCTGCTGAGGGTCTGTGGTTTCCGTCTTCATGGCATGTTCCTTTATGTCTGTTTGCGATAGTTGCGCGCGATATGCGCGGCACATAACCGATATGAAAATTTGCCTCAGGCCCTAGACCATGCCACCATTGGCACGGATGGTCTGTCCGTTGATCCAGCCGCCGTCCCTACCAGCCAGAAAGGCTACTACTGAGGCTATATCTTCCGGCTGGGCAAGGCGCTCCAGCGGCGGCAGCTTTGCCATTGCCTCCACCTGCCCTTCCGTTTTGCCCTCAAAAAACAGATCAGTGGCTGTGGGGCCAGGTGCCACAGCGTTGACCGTGATGTCGCGGCCTCGCAGTTCTTTGGAAAAAATGCCGGTCATGGTTTCCACAGCGGACTTTGTAGCCGCATAGACGGCATATCCCGGCAGGGCAAGGCGGTTGACGCTGGTGGAAAGATTGATGATGCGTCCGCCTTCGTGCATTCGGGCGGCAGCCAGCCGCAGCATATTGAAAACGCCCTTGATATTGGTGCTCACGATACGGTCAAACAGAGCATCGTCCGTCTGCGCCAGCGGCACCATGCCCGGCTGCATAAGCCCGGCGTTGTTCACAAGCACCCTCACAGTGCCGAAAACGCTTTCGCAGGTAGAAAACAAGTCAGCCGCCTGCTCGGGAACCGTCACATCGGCCTTGACTGCAAGGGCGCGGCCCCCTTGGGCGCATATATCAGCCGCCAGGGCCTCGGCCTTGCCAGCGCTGCTGGCGTAGTTGACGACAACGGCCAGGCCGTCCCCAGCCAGCCGCCGGGCAATGGCCGCGCCAATGCCGCGCGCCGCGCCGGTAACAATGGCCGCATTGGGTGATGAAGTCTGCATGCTCATGTGTGCCTCCACTTTGTTTGCTTTGTTGAAAGCACAATGCTGGTTGGGGCGGATAATTGGTAGACGCATGGCCTTCATATTGGTTATACGGATTACGTATGACAATATTTTCAAATCTGGCCCTGTTGCGTAGTTTTGTGAGCATTGCCGAAAGCGGCAGCATCTCGGCTGCGGCCCGCAACATGGGCCTTACCCAGCCAACCCTCAGCCGCCAGCTTGCGCAGATTGAGGAGGAATGCGGCACCGTGCTGCTGCGGCGCGATACGCACCGCATGCACCTCACAGACATGGGCGCAAAGGTGCTGGCCGATGCCCGCGCCATGCTGAACATGGCTGAAGAATGCGAGCGCCGCCTGCGCGTGGATCAGACCGCCCTCATGGGGCATATCCGCTTTTTCTCCACCATTGACTTTGGTCAGAGCGTGGTCAGCAAGTTTCTGGCCCGGTTCATGCTGCAAAATCCTGCCATCACCGTTGATCTGGTGTACTCGAACAGGCCCTTGCGCATGCTTGAAGAAGGCTGCGACGCCGGCGTGGTAGCCGGGAGCGTTGCCGATGAAACGGTTATCGTCAGACCATTGGGCATGATACGCAGGTATCCCGTTGCCGCGCCCGCATTTCTTGAAGGGAGGCAACTGCCTGAAACACCAGCCGACATTGCGGCCTGGCCCTGGCTCACGCTGGGTACGGAAGTTTTTGGCGGCGCGCGCAACATCACCCTTTTTACTGAATCAGGCGAGGAGCAAACCCTGCATGTAAACCCCATGCTGACGGCAGAGGGCGTCACGGCCCTGCGCGAAGCGGCCTTGCTGGGGCTTGGGGTGTCCCCCCTGCCGGGCTGGCTGGTGACGGAAGACCTCGCTGCGGGGCGGCTTGTGCGTCTGTTGCCCCAATGGCGTGCGCGTGAACTGCCCGCCCATGTGGTTTACCCGGTGCAAAAAGGTTTGCCCCTGCGCGTGCGGGCCCTAGTGGATTTTATGACGGAACACGTCAAGGAGCTGCTGGCGCGGCCCTGCGTGTGCCCCGGCGCAGGCAGCAAAAAGTAAGGGTTAGCCTCGGTAAATGGTGTGCCAGGCAGCCCAGAAGCGCTACAGCAATTCCAGATGAAAGGGATTGGAGAAAATAACAATCTAACGCCACAACTCCACAAAAAAATCCTGCCCTCCCCAAACGGGATGCGGCAGGAAAACATAAACAAGGGCAGCGGCAGCTAAAGGGCTTTATACTGTACTGGCCTTGACCCTGTTGCGCCCTGTATTTTTGGCCTCGTAAAGCGCCTTATCGGCGGCTTCAAGGATTTTGGCTGCAAGCTGGGAAGGCGACACCTTTTCAAACCGGCTCTGCACCGTGGCCACCCCGGCGCTTATGGTCACATAGTTGCGATCGCTGCCCGCGTGGGGCGTTTTGAGATCACACACCGCTGCCCGCAAAGCTTCGCATACTTCATGGGCGTTGCGGTCATCGCATTCGGGCAACACCACGGCAAACTCCTCGCCGCCATAGCGGAACAGCTCTCCCCCCATATCTTCCAGCGAATCCTTCATGGCTCTGGCGACCTGGGCCAGGCATTCATCGCCTGCCAGATGCCCGTACTTGTCGTTATAAAACTTGAAGAAGTCGATATCTATGAGGATCACAGAGAGGTTGCCCGCGCGGCGGTTGCACACGGCAGCCTCTCTGCGCAGGATGGCGTCAAAAAATCTTCTGTTATACGCGCCCGTGAGGTGATCGTGAATGGACATATGGCGCAGGCGCTCGTTGGCTTCCTTGAGTTTGCGTTCCAGCGATTTGCGCTCTGTAATATCAAAATACGCCAGCGACAGCGCGGTTATGCCACCTGAGGCATTGCGGACAGGCGTGACGGAAACAGCGTAATCCCTGTTGTCGATCCTCACTTCATGGTCAGAAACCCGCCCACCCGTATCAAGATTGCAAAAGTCGCTCTGGATGTTTGCTTCCAGCTCAGGATGCAACAAAGAAATATGCGCGCCACTCGTATCAAACAATGACCGCCCGGAGAGTTGCACATGATGCTCGTTGGCAGAAATAAGCACGCCGTTGCGGTCAACAACACACATGGCAATGGGGGCTGTGGCGTAGATGGTGTCCAGGTCAATGGATGTGGAAATTCCCGCAGAATACAGGGCAATGTTGGCAATAACCCGCTCTACGCCTTTAAATCCCATCAGGCCGTAACCGTCATCAAACAGTGGCTCGCCGCTCATTTCCAGCAGAAACAGCACCCCATCGCTTTTCCGCACATAATGGCCGACCACGTTTGAAAAGGCGCGCGGTTCGCCATATTCATCCATAAGGGTTTCCATGGCCATCTGCTGGTCAGCGGCGTCCATGCCGAAAAACAGAGACTGACCTTTTACCGTTGGAATGCCAAGAATTGCGGACTTGAAAGGGACATCGTCGCAATAACACAAATCTGGCCCGGCTACCCATTCCCAGGACTGATGATTACTACTACGCTGCATTGGCGACTCGGGATTTACCCAAAAAAGAAAAGGGATTTTGACAATGGTCTGCTGGCTGGCAGGCCCATCCAAAGTTGGGGGATATCTCTATACCGATTTTTTCTGCTCAGGTACAGATGTTTTAGGGCACACGTTATTTATACGATTTCATATATATTCAATATGTTTTTATTAAAAAAATAATATTTATACAAAAAAATACTGTATTTTTAGCATTAATACAGATAGATACTAACAAAAAAAGAACTTTATACGCAGTATTTATTTAAAAATATTCTATTTAATTTAATAACTGCACCTCATTATTATAATTGCGTATGATGATAAATTTTCATTACAGTATATTTCTTATAGCGCTTTCCCAAGCGGCAAAAATATAATGCATGACATATCTATCAACCTCGTGTCGTATTGATACCAACACGCCGCAATCTCTGAAATTTTCACAACCCAGAATGCGCTGTGCTGCCCGCTGGCTCCGTTGCCTCCGGCCTACGCCCTTCCGCCCAATGACTTGGCAAAAAACTGGGCGGCACGGCGAAGTACGCCATGCCGCCCGCAGACAGACAACACCCATCAGCCAAATCGCATAGAAAAGGGATCAGGCAAGATCAGCCATATGCCGCGCCTGACCAACGCGAACCTTAAAAAAATCCGCGCCGCAGAAACTCTGTATCTAGGTACGGCTTCTGGGCAGCAGCAGATTGAGCAACACGCCCGTAACCGCCGCAAGACCGATGCCGCCAAGTTTAAACGAACCAATGCTGAACTGCATGCCGCCCACGCCAAAGATGATGATAAGCGCGACAATGATCATGTTGCGCGGCTCCATCAGATCCTTGCCAGCCCGCACCAGCGTGTTCAGGCCCACAACCATGATCGCGCCGAACAGCAGAATCATGATGCCGCCCATGACGGGCACGGGGATGGAGCCAAGGAACGCGCCGATTTTGGCCACAAACGACAGCAGGATTGAACACATGGCAGCCCAGGTCATCACGGCGGGGTTGAACACCCGCGTAAGGCTCACCGCGCCAATAACTTCGGCATAGGTGGTGCAGGGCGGGCCGCCCACAAAACCGGCAGCCATGGTGGCAACGCCATCGCCGAACATGGTGGCGTGAACGCCGGGATCTTTCAGGTAGTCGCGCCCGGTAATAGAGCTGATGGCGACAATATCGCCAAAATGCTCAATGGCCGGAGCAAGCGTGATGGGCATGATAAACAGTATGGGTTCCCAGGCGAACTCGGGGAAGGTAAACGAGGGCATCTGCAACCAGGGAGTTGCGGCAACCTTTGTCCAATCACCCACGCCGAAAAACATCGAAACAATAAAGCCCGCCGCAATGCCGCACAAAATGGGCATGAGGCGCAAAAAGCCCTTGCCCATGAGCGACACCAGCACGGTAACGGCCAACGACGTCATGGAAATCCACAGGGCTGTGTTTTCAGGCACCAGCACAACCGCGCCGTCGCCTGTTCTGCCCAGGGCCATATGCACCGCCACCGGAGCCAGAATAAGGCCGATAACCATAATGACCGGGCCGGTCACAATGGGCGGCAGCACACGCAGCACCACATCCGTGCCACGCCAGCGGATAAGCCCGCTCAAAAGAAAATACACCAGACCGGAGCAAACAAGCCCGCCGAGGGTCTGCGCCATGCCCCAGGTCTGAACGCCATAAATGATGGGCGCAATAAAGGCAAAGGACGAAGCAAGAAAAATGGGTACCTTGCCCCGTGTGCAGATTTGAAACAACAACGTGCCCACACCTGCGGTGAAGAGCGCCACGTTGCTGTCAAGCCCGGTCAACAGGGGAACAAGAACAAGAGCGCCAAAGGCCACAAAGAGCATTTGCGCGCCTATAAGACAATCCCTGAAGCGAAAATTATAGTCAGTGGGTGCAATTTCGCGCCGCGTACTGGCTGTGCTCATGGGGTCCCTCGCTACTTGGTTCCGAAGATACGGTCGCCGGCATCGCCGAGACCAGGGATGATATAGCCTTTTTCGTTCAGATGGTCGTCAATGGCGGCGGTGTAGATGTCCACATCCGGATGGGCGGCCTTGACCTTGGCGATCCCTTCGGGCGCGCACACAAGGTTGAGGCTGCAAATCTGCTTGCAGCCGTGGCGCTTCAGCAGGCTGATGGCGGCAATAAGCGAGCCGCCGGTTGCCAGCATGGGGTCAAGGATGATGGCAAGCCGCTGATCCATATCTGTAGCGAGCTTTACGTAATATTCAACGGGTTCAAGTGTTTCTTCGTTGCGGTACAGGCCCACAACGCTGATCTTGGCGCCGGGGATCATGTCCAGCACGCCGTCCATGAGGCCAAGGCCAGCGCGAAGGATCGGAACAACCGTCACCATCTTGCCCGAAATGACCTCGATTTCCACCGGCCCGGCCCAGCCTTCAACCGTGTGCTTTTCCGTGCGAAAGCCCTTGGTGGCTTCGTAAATGAGCAGACTTGCGATTTCGTTGGAAACAGAACGAAATTCGCGCGTGGAGGTGGCCCCCATGCGCAAAATGCCCAACTTGTGGCGCACAAGAGGATGATCAACGACATAAACGGCCATAAAGCCTCCTTAGCTATGCATAACTGACTGGGTGGAAAAAATTAAAACCGGAATACGCTAGTCTTAATAACTGCTCGTGTCAACGATACTTGCGGACCGGCGCATTGCCTTGGCTGTGCGGCATGCGCTAGAGTTTCACAGCTTTGCACAGGCCAGAAGCATGCCTGATCCCTGCCCTGCAGCACCCCAAACATCCCCACATGGAGGCCATGCCATGCCCGCCACAGTTTATTATGCAGATATGCACTGTCGATCGCACGAGGACAGCAAAATCGCCAAAGTTGCCCGCCTTTGCGATGCGCTCAATCTGAAGAAAATCATCAAGAAAAAAGAGCTTGCCGCCATCAAGCTGCACTTTGGCGAATACGGCAACGACACGCACCTCAACCCCACGCTGGTGCGCCAGGTTGTAAACAAGGTCATGGAAGCAGGCGGCAAACCATTTCTGACAGACACAACAACTCTGTATTCCGGCAGCCGTCACAATGCCGTTGACCATATGCAAACGGCATACGCCCACGGCTTCGCGCCTTCGGTTGTGCATGCCCCCATCATTCTGGCCGATGGCCTGTATGGGGAAAATGACGTGCCCGTGCGCATCAACGCCAAGCATTTCAAAGACGTGCATATCGCCACAGAGATACGGCGCGCCCCGGCGATGGTGGTATTGTCGCACTTTAAAGGGCATGAAATGGCGGGATTTGGCGGCGCGATCAAGAATCTTGCCATGGGCGGCGCGGCCGTGCGCGGCAAAAAAGAACAACACGCCACCCACGTATCTGTCAGCGAAAAAAAATGCGTGGGCTGCGCCAAGTGCGTCAGGGTGTGTCCGCAGCATGCGCTCAGCATGAAAAGTAAAAAAAGCGTTGTGGACATTGAAAAATGCATCGGCTGCTTTGAATGCATCACTGTTTGCCCAGAAAAGGCAATTAGTATAGATTGGGAAACAGAGATGCAGCCCTTTATCGAGCGCATGACAGAATACGCTTATGGCGCTGTAAAAGGCCGCAAAAAGAGCGTTTGCTACATCAATTTTGTACTCAACGTAACACCCGACTGCGATTGCGCCCCCTGGAGCGACATGCCGCTGGTGCCGGATGTGGGCATTCTGGCCTCTACCGACCCGGTGGCTCTGGATCAGGCCTGTTTTGACCTTGTGTCAAAAGCCCCCTCTCTCGGTCAGGAGGCCTCGGCCCAAACGGTCGCAGACAAATTTTCCGCCCGCTGGCCGCACACATGCGGACAGGTGCAACTGAGCTATGGCGAATCACTGGGCCTTGGAAGCCGCGAATACAAGCTCAAAAAAATCTAGCACCCTGCGCATCGCAACATCAGGGCGTATGCCTCCCCGGTTAGATGTCTTGATGTTGCGATGCGTAGTTGCGACCAGTTTCCTCACGGCTGCCCTGCTGCCAGTTGTGAACATGAGCAGATGGCGGGGAACCATCTGAAAAAAACGCCCCCAAATTGTCACAAATTTGTAATGTATTTGTCACAATAATCACGATTTAGTATGATATATTTAAAAATTTTATTTATTATTTATACGTTAACAATTTTTTTAAATTTATTTTAAAAAATAAAAATAAATTTTTTCCGCTAAAAAAATTTAGGACAGGAGTTTTTTCAAAAATTACATTATGTTTTTTTGTTTTATAATTATTACATATTATATTTAATAAATTTTAAATAATATTTTTATGTACTATATAATTTTTATTTTAAAAAAAATTTCATACTTACAAATCAACTGTAGTAGTCGCCATATTTTCAGCAAAAGCGGCAAGATTCCAGATTTCTACATTTTTGTTGAAAACAATCATTTCGGCGTGGATTCAGGATATAAGAGCTTCTTCAACTTTTTTTTGCAAATAACAGTTGAATTTTAGGTAGATCGTCACTTAAGTTTGCCTCAGCTTTTGACCCGTCAGAGTCTGACGCACCGGAACGTATTGGGAAACGTGGGCGCGTCGGCTGGTCATAATTGCCCCCCTGCTGTGGACAGGGATAAGTTTTCATTGTCAAACGGCATCTAAGTTTTACTAGCGAGGAGGTTTACAGGATGAAACGTATCGTAGCTCTGCTTGTTGCTCTGGGCCTTGTTTGCGGCATGACCCTTGGTTTTGCCCAGGCCGCTGAAGCCAAGACCATCATCAAGATGGCGGGCATGAAGCCCGAAGGCGAGCCGGAAACCATCGGCATGCACCTTTTCGGCAAGTATCTTGCCGAACTTTCCAACGGCAAATATGAAGTGCAGGTCTTCCCTAACAGCCAGCTTGGCAAGGAAGACGCCTACATTGCCGCCACCCGCAAGGGCATCATCCAGATGTGCGCCACCGGCACGCAGACCTCTGCTCTGCACCCTGCCATGGCCATGCTTGAAACGCCCATGCTGTTTGATGATCTGGATCACGCCCGCCGCGCCATGGAAGGCAAGACTTTTGACCTCATCAACGAAGGCTTCACCGAAAAGTCCGGCCTGCGCACCATGAACGCCTTCCCCTTGGGCTTCCGCCACTTCTACACCAAGAAGCCCATCGTCACGGTGGAAGACGTTAAGGGCCTGCGCATGCGCGTACCCAACATTCCCCTGTACACCAACTTTGCCAAGGAATGCGGCATCAGCGGTCAGCCCATGCCCTTTGCCGAAGTGCCCGGCGCGCTTGATCAGGGCGTCATCGATGGCGGCGACAGCCCCCTGGCCGACATCGTCAGCCTCAAGATGTACGAAATCACGCCCCAGATCACCCTTACCGGCCACATCCTCGTGATCCACTCCCTCTACATCAACGACAAGTTCTATCAGTCGTTGCCCGCCGAGGACAAAAAGTGGTTTGACGAAGCCGCCAAGCGCTCCGCCGATGACGTGTGGGTCATGGTTAAGGAAGGCGACGAAAAAGCCAAGGCGACCATCCTTGCCAACAAGGGCAGCATCAATACCCCCAGCAAGGAATTCCACGACTACATGGCTGAAGCCGGCAAGCGCAGCTGGAAGCTCTTTTATGACACGGTGCCCAACTGCCAGGCCATTCTGGACAGCGCCGCCAGCTACCGCGAATCCAAATAATTGTTCCCCGCTTTACAGGCCGGAAAAGTATAGGCTTTTCCGGCCTGTGCAGTTAATGGACAAAACCCCCGTGGCCTTTTTAGACCGCGGGGGTTGCAACAATTCTTCACGCAGCCATCTGCGGCGGCACAAACAGGCTTGCTAGCATCAGCACGGCACTGCGTAGCCAGCGATTGGGGCAGCGTTTTCCAGAGGTTCGTTATGAGCGACGACATTTCCAAAAATTTTCCGCCGGACCATGCGCCGGGCGTGCATGCCTTGCTTGAGCCGGAACAGGAACCCAAGCATGAAACCACGGGGCAATTGCTGTTTGAAGTCTTTTGCGCCGTCATCTTTCTGGGCATGATCGGTCTTGTGTTTTACAATGCCCTGCTGCGCTACATCTTTTCTTCGAGCTACCCGCCGAGCGAAGAATGGGCGCGCTTTCTCTTTATGTACATCACGTTTTTCGGCGCCATTGAAGCCTTTATCTGCAAAAAGCACATTGCAGTCGACCTGCTTGTAACCACGCTGGAAGGCACCAAGCGTAAGGCTGTGGATGTACTGGCTTCGGTATGCAGCCTTTTTGCCCTGGGCCTGCTGTTTTACGGCGGCGTGGTCAACGTGCTGCAAACACTTGATACCTACTCCGTGGCGACAAACGTCAACATGGCCTTTATCAACGGCACATTGCCCATCATGGCGCTTGTTGGCTTGATTGTAGAACTGCGCTCCCTCGTGAGCCTTGTTCGCAGACCCGCATCCACCTTCCAAAAGGGCTAGGAGAGAAGAATGGAACTCTTTATTTTCCTCGGCTCCCTCTTCTTCTTCATGCTCATTGGCGTTCCTCTGGCCATTGTGCTTGTGTTGTGCTCCATTGTGCTCATGTGGCACTCGGGCATGTGGGATGCCATGATTATTCCCGGCAGCATGCTGGACGGCGCCAACAACTACCCCTTGATGGCCATTCCCTTCTTTGTGTTCGCCGGTGAAATCATGGCGGAGGGTGGTCTTTCCAAACGCGTGGTACAGCTTGCCCAGCTCATGATTGGCCGGGTGCGCGGCGGTCTTGGCTATGCTGCCATTATCGCCAGTATCATCTTTGCTGGCCTGATGGGCAGCTCCGTGGGTGAAGCTGCCGCTCTTGGCGGCCTGCTACTGCCCATGATGAAACAGGTGGGCTACCACCCTGGCCGCGCGGGCGCTGTTATCGCCTCTGGCGCTATTCTTGGCCCCATCATCCCGCCCAGCACCAACTTTATTCTGCTTGGCGCTACCGTCAGCGGTCTTTCCATCACCAAGCTCTTCATGATCGGCCTGGTGCCCGGTATCATGATCGGTCTGGCCCTCATGGTGGTGTGGTTCTTTGTGGTGCGCAAGGATGGCTACAACGAAACTATCCGCTTCACCAAAAAAGAAGCCATCAAAATTCTTATCGACTCCACGCCTGCCTTCATGATGCCGGTGCTGCTGCTTGGCGGCATTCGCTTTGGTGTTTTCACACCTACTGAAGGCGGCGCGTTTGCAGCCATTTACGCCATCTTGGTGTGTGTGCTGTATTACCGCGAGCTTTCCTTCCGCGATCTGCTGCGGGTGAGCGCCCGCGCGGCCCGCACCACCTCGGTGGTTATGCTGATCGTGGCCACGGCAACTGCTGTTGGCTGGTTCATTACCATTGCGCAGATTCCCAACCAGATGACCGCGCTCTTCTCGCCGCTTATCGACAGCCCCATATTGCTGCTTATCAGCATCAATATTTTCCTGTTCCTTATCGGCATGGTCATGGATCTCACGCCCAACATCCTGATTTTTGCCCCTGTGTTCTACCCGCTGATCCAGCAGGCAGGCATTGACCCGTATTACTTCGGCCTGCTCTTTGTGCTCAACCTGGGCATCGGCGTTATTACGCCCCCGGTGGGCACGGTGCTGTACGTTGTGTGCGGCATCGGGCACATCAAGTTTGCCGACCTCATCGTCAAGCTGGTGCCTTTTGTGCTTGTGGAAGTGATCATGCTCTTCCTGCTGCTGTTCTTCCCCAGCCTTTCGATTGTTCCCATGAACTGGCTGATGGGCGGCAACTAGCAACTCATTGCACATAGATAAAAAAACCTCCCGGCATGCCACTGGTATGCCGGGAGGTTTTTATTTGGCGACTGCCGGGGCTTATTGTTTTGCCCGACAAACTTCAGTGTGGCCGGGTACTACACCACAACCACAGGCTTGATCAGATCGCGCGGCTTGTCCTTCATCATGAGCAAGGCGCTCTCAATATTCTCAAATCCCTTGAATCTGTGGGTCAGCAGGGGCGCGACGCTCAACCGCCCGTGAACCAGCAGGCTTGCCAGCTTTTCCATGCGCAGCCTGCCGCCGGGCATCAGGCCGCCAGCCACTATCTTGTGGCCCATGCCACAACCCCACTCGATGCGCGGGATTTTAACGGCATCGCCAGAACCCAGATAGTTCACGTTGCCAATGCGTCCGCCGGGTTTGAGCACGCGTATGACCTCCGCAAAGGTATCCACATCGCCCCCGGCGATGATGGCCTTGTCCACCCCCTTGCCCTTGGTGCGGTCCATCACCTGGCTGACAATGTCGCCATCCCGGTAATTGATGATAGCTGTTGCGCCGTATTCACGGGCAACCTCTGCGCACAGGGGCCGGGAGCCAACAGCAAAAATCTCGCCAGCGCCGCGCAGGGCCGCGCCCGCAACCGCCATCAACCCCACTGGGCCAATACCCACCACCAGCACGGAATCGCCGTACTGCACATCGGCCAGTTCCGCACCATGAAAGCCGGTGGGCACCATATCACTCAACATCACGGCTTCGGCAGGGTCAATGGAGGGCGGCAGCAGGGCCAGATTGCCGTCCGCATCGTTCACGTGAAAAAGCTCGCCGAACACGCCGTCCTTGAAGTTGGAAAACTTCCAGCCCGCGAGCATACCGCCGGAATGCATGGAAAACCCGGCCTGCGCCTCAAGGGAATTCCAGTCAGGGGTAATCGCGGGCACGATGACCTTGTCCCCGGGTTTGAAGCAACGCACCAGAGAGCCAACTTCCACAACTTTACCAACCGCCTCGTGTCCCAGAATCATGTCGTGCCGGTCACCCAGCGCGCCCTCCCAAACCGTGTGGACATCTGAAGTGCAAGGAGCTACCGCCACGGGTTGAACAAGGGCATCCAGCGGGCCGCACTGAGGCTTTTCTTTTTCTATCCAGCCGATCTTGTTCAGGCCAAGCATTGCAAAACCTTTCATTTCTCTTCTCCTGTCTTTTGGGTAACTGCGACAGCCAGCACAACTGGTTGTGCATTCACACTAGGATGTACTAAATCAGGAGTAAAGTGATTTTTTTCACAAAATAATATCATATAAATATAGATTAGTTACTCCACACTGCAGCCTGACATTGCCCATGCTTTAAAACCGATAAAGTCGATATTGACGCCATTTTAAGAAGTCACCCCGCAAATAGAATATTTTGTCAAAATTAACATATGGTTATTGTTTTTAGTGTTCTGCTGCAACTTGTTTGAGTAAATTAATAGGCATGCATCAAAATACTGCGAGCGATAAAAAAATCATCGTTTTCTGGTAATAAAGGATTTTTATTCAAAGCATAAAGTTATATATATAACGAACGATATGGTAATTGGTATCAATGTGAAAATTCAGCAGGAATTTTTATCTACAAACTAAACAATGAGGCCAATCCAAGGGTTGGCGCAGACGTTTTGCTTCAACAGTAAATGGTACAGGAGGTATGCATGTTCAGGATGTTTACGATCTCGTATCGTATGTTCATGATCTTGATTTTTACCCTGATTATTGTTGGCGGTCTGGTCTACTCCCTGATTCACATCTCCAACTCCGCCACCGAACTTTCCGCCCAGAAAGTGGGCGAAATGTTTTATGACGGCCAAAAACAACGCATCCGCGATCTCTCAACCACCATGGCGAACAGCATTGGCGAGCAGATCAGCGGCATTACCGACATAACCAAGCGCAATGCCATTATTGCCCGCGCCATAAAAAAAGCCCGTTACGAAAAAGACAGCTCCGGCTACTTCTTTGTGTATGATGGCGGCATTGTTGTTGCCCACGTTTTCCCTGATCTGGTGGGCAAGGATCTTGGCAATTCCGTTGATAAAAACGGCGTCCGCTTTAACGCGGAGCTTGCCAAGAAGGCGGCGGAAGGCGGTGGTTTTGTGACCTTTGTCTTCAACAAGCCCGGCGGCGGCACCCAGTCAAAAATCGCCTACGGTGCGCAGGTGCCCGGCACGAGCCTGTGGGTCGGCGCGGGCGTCTACATCGACAACGTGGAGCAGGTCAAAAATGAAATCGCGGGCCAGATCAGCGATGCCATTTTTGCCAATCTCAAAAAAATTCTCATCGCGGTGGCCTGCTGCGTTGTGCTTTTATACATTCCGTTCATGCTGCTGATTACCCGCTCCATCCTGCTGCCCATCAAGGACGCGCGCGAGGCTGCGCAACGCATATCCAACGGCGACATGGACGTTAACATCATAGCGACTGGCAAGGACGAAATTACGGTTCTTGAACGCTGCATGTCGGAAATGACAGCCAACGTAAAAAAATCTCTGGCAATTTCTGAAGAAAAAACCCGCGAGGCCGAACAGAGCGCAGCAAAGGCCCTCGAAGCCGTTGCCGAGGCCGAACGCCTGACTGAAGAAGCGCACCGCGCCCGTAGTGAAGGCATGTTGAGCGCCGCCAAGCATCTGGAACAGGTGGTAACGGCCATAACCAGCATCTCTGCCGAAATTTCCGGCAATATCGAGCAGGCCGAGCAAGGGGCCACCACGCAGGCCGCGCGCACCACAGAAGCCGCCACTGCAGTTGAACAGATGAACTGCACGGTCATTGAAGTCGCCAAAAACGCCTCGGCCACAGCGGACCTTTCCACCAACATGCGCCAGCGCGCTGCGGAAGGCGCGGAAGTTGTGTTCCAGTCCGTGCAGGCCATTGGCAACGTGCAAAAGGATGCCCTTGTGCTGAAAGAGGAAATGACCAAGCTTGCCGAGCATGCGGGGGCCATTTCGCAGATCATGGGCGTTATTTCGGACATTGCAGACCAGACCAACCTGCTGGCCCTCAACGCTGCCATTGAAGCGGCGCGCGCCGGAGAAGCCGGACGTGGCTTTGCCGTTGTGGCCGATGAAGTGCGCAAACTGGCAGAAAAAACCATGAGTTCCACCAGTGATGTGGGCAATGCCATAGGCGCAATCCAGAAGAGCGTGGATTCCAGCATCCGCCAGGTTGGCGTGACGGCTGGCAATGTGGAAAGCGCCACCACGCTTTCGCAAAAATCCGGCGAAGCCCTGCGCGAAATCGTGGGTATGGTGGATCAGACCGTTGATCAGGTGCGCGGCATTGCCACTTCGTCAGAAGAACAGTCCGCCGCGACCGAATCCATCACGCAGACAGTGACCCAGGTCAGCTCCATCGCGGCAGAAACCGCCACCATCATGCACACGTCGGCCCGAGCGGTTGCCGCCCTTGCCGATGAGGCCAAAAAACTCAACAACATGGTCACTGAGCTAAAAAATACCAAATAATGCGGCAAGTTCAGGGCGCTTCGCCAAGGTGAAGCGCCCTGCTGCACCGCGCCATCATTCCTCCAGAGTTTGATAAACAAATACGCAGCGACAGCGTGGAAATTTCCGCAACGCCTGCTGTACAGACAGATTGTCGCCCGCGTTTGTCGGGGGCGGGTCTATGGTTTTGCCGCGCAGTCTGCAACTTGTTACAAAATTGGCTCAGCAAGCCGAGAATTAAACAAAAATGTTCCAGATTGCGCCTGTTAAAAAATTCAATATATTTAACTGGCTTATCTTTCTCTTTGGAACAGATGGTGCATATACATGGCCGGTTTCATTGCCTTTAGTATTTCTGAAAGGAGAATCTGATGTCCATGAATTTTCTCTCTCTGGTCAGCCGCAAAACCCTGCCTGTTCTCATGGCATGCGGCCTCTTATTGCCTACCGCGACAGTCAAGGCGCAGGATGAGCCCCAGTACACTGCGACCATTTCTGCCGCCACCAACCCCCTGAGCACCAGGGGCGTTGTTACCAGCCCCAACTATCTGGCCTCGCAGGCCGGGCTGGACGTGCTGCGGCGCGGCGGCACGGCTGTGGACGCGGCCATTGCCACCGCCTCCACCCTTGCGGTTGTTTACCCGCAGATGTGCACCCTGGGCGGCGACAACTTCTGGCTGATCTACAACGCCAAAACCGGCGAGCTGAAGGCGCTCAACGCCAGTGGGCGCTCGGGCGAAATGGCGACCATTGATTTTTATGCCTCCAAAGGGCTGAAAAAAATTCCCTCCCGCGGCTACATTGCGGCCAATACCGTGCCCGGCGTGGTTTCCGGCTGGGATGCGGCCTATGCCTACAGCAAGCAGAGCATGGGCAGCAAAATGAAGTGGAAGGAGCTGCTCGCTTCCGCCACCGATTATGCAGCCAACGGCTTTCCCGTGAGCACCTCGCTGGCTTACTGGAGCAAGATCAACACCAATCCCAATGATTCAGAATTCCGCAACCTGCAACGCTTTGACGCCTTCCGCAAAGCCTATCTGCATGCGGACGGCAGCCCCTACACCGTGGGTCAGGTCATGCGCCTGCCCGATCTGGCAGCCACGTTGAACCAGCTTGCGGACAAGGGCGCGCAGGTCTTCTATAAGGGCGACATCGCCAAGCGCATTGTGGCCGACCTGCAAGCCAACGGCGGCCTGCTGACCCTCAACGACTTTGCCAACCACAAGGCCGATTGGGTTGACCCCATTTCCGTCAATTACCGGGGCTACAAGGCCGTGAACTTCCCGCCCAACACGCAGGGCATGGCCTCCCTTGAAATTCTGAACATCCTCAACAACTTCAACATCAAGGGCATGGGCGAAGGCACGGCGGATTACTACCACGCGCTGATCGAAGCCACCAAGGAAGCCTTTGTCGATCGCGACAAGTACCTCTCTGACCCTGATTTTGTAAAAATTCCGCTCGACTACCTGCTTTCTGCCAAGCATGGCAAGGATCAGGCCGCGCGTATCAGCATGAGCAAGGCTGCCACAAACCTTACGCCCCTTGATCCCAAGGGCGACACCATCTGGCTTGGCGTTGTGGATGCGCAGGGCAATGCGGTTTCGCTTATCCAGAGCATTTATCACGATTTTGGTTCCGGCATTGTTGCGGGCGGCACAGGCGTGTTGCTGCAAAACCGGGGCAGCTTCTTCTCCCTCGATCCCAAGCACGTGAACCATCTTGAGCCGCGCAAGCGCACCTTCCACACGCTGAACCCGGCCATGCTGCTCAAGGACGGCAAGCCCTACCTTGTGTACGGCACCATGGGCGGCGAAGGTCAGCCCCAGACCCAGGCCGCCATCGTTACCCGCGTGGTGGACTTTGGCATGATCCCGCAAGAAGCCATTGCCGCTCCCCGTTGGCTTTATGGCCGCACATGGGGCGCTTCTTCCAACGACCTCAAGCTTGAAGGCCGCATTCCTCAGAAAGTGGCGGACGAACTCAAGCGGCGCGGGCATCCCGTGCGCCTGATTGAAAACTACACCGACACCATGGGCCATGCTGGCGCAATCCTTGTGGATCAGGCCACCGGCGTGCGTCAGGGCGGTACGGACCCGCGCGGCGATGGCGCTGCCGTGGCCTACTAGACTGACGCAAAAACGAGCTTAGGCCCAACAACATGTTAGGCCTTGGGCTTTGACACAATAAAACACCCGCTCTGGTCTTTCGGCCAGAGCGGGTGTTTTATTGTCGGCAACGGGCAGACTGGCTTTATGCCCAGTCTTTATCGGCGTGGCCCAGGTCTTCAAGCACCAGAGTCGGCTGATGCTCCTCCCTGGCAAGGTCGGCGCGCGTGGCTTCGCCGCTGAGCACCAGAATGGAATCAATGCCCGCATTGCGCGCAAGCTGCATGTCTGTACTCAGGCGGTCGCCCACCATGACCATTTCTTCCTTGCGGTAACGCGCCAGCAATGGTGCGAGCACGGCTGGGTCGGGCTTGCCGAAAATGTGCTGCGGCTTTCTGCCTGTGGCCGTGGCGTACAGGCTGATGAAACTGCCCACATCCGGCAGCGGGCCTTCGGGCGAGGGGCACACCAGATCAGGGTGCGTGGCGAGAAAGAGCACCGAACTGTCCTGCAACAACACGGCAGAACGGGCAAGCTTGTGGTAGGTAAGCTCCGTATCGTAGGCCAGCACCACGGCCTGCGCGCCCTCTTCCACCAGTTGCAGCTCGGGCATGCGCTTGAGCAGATCATGCTGAAAATCGGCATTGCCCACGGGGAAAATGCGCAAGATGCCGTTGGCGCGCAAAAAATCCACCAGAGGCGTCACGGGCGAGAGCAGCAAATCTTCGCGCGCGGCAATGCCCATGCCGTTGAGCTTGTCCACATAGGTGAATGGAGATTTGGAGGTATTGTTGCTCAAAAAATAAAAATCCAGACTGTTCCAGTGCCGCTGAATAAAGCCCACGGCCCCATCAATGGGAATATGACCGAGGTAGACGGTGCCGTCCATATCGAGCACAACGCAACGTTTTTTTGACCAATTCATATATGCAATCCTTGAGTTTTTTGCCTTCATTATGCGGCATTGCCTTATCTGGCAAGTGCATCCGCAATATTCTCCTGCATTCAATCTTGACGCAACTACACAAATTGATAACCATACGGTATCAACAATCATCCTGAGCATAACCGCAACAATCATTTACCCGATCTGGATATTCAACCTTGTTGCGCAGCTAAGCCGTTGTTTTTCGGCCCCGCAGGCGCGGCATCTGGCAGCGTTTGCATGCTTCAGGATGATTCCGACAATTTGCTCCACTGGAGAAACCATGCTTGAAACTACTGTTGTCGTCATCGGCGGCGGCGCAACAGGCATAGGAACCCTGCGCGATCTTTGCATGCGCGGCGTTCCTGCCATATTGCTCGAACAGGGCGGCCTGGCCCACGGCACAAGCTCGCGCTTTCACGGCCTGCTGCACAGCGGCGGCCGTTACGCCGTGGGAGATAATGAATCCGCGCGTGAATGTATTGAAGAAAACATGATCGTGCGGCGCATTGGCAGGCAGTGCGTGGAACAAACCGAAGGTTTTTTTGCGCTCACGCCCGAGGACGACCCCGCCTATGTGGATCGATGGGTTGAGGCCTGCGGCCGCGCGGGCATTGAGGCCTCTGAAATTGACGTCAAGGAAGCCCTGCGCCTTGAACCCAACATGTCGCCCGAGGTCAAACGCGTTTTCCGCGTGCCTGACTCCTGCGTGGACGGCTTCCGGCTGGTGCTGCACAACGCCATGTCGGCCAAGCGCCACGGCGGGCAGATGCTCACCTATCATGAAGTGACCGGCATCTGCCAAAAGAACGGCAAGATATGCGGCGTTACGGCCATCAACAAGAACACTGGCGAAACTATTGAGATTGCCTGTTCTGTTGTTGTCAACGCCGCTGGCTCATGGTCTGGGCGCATTGCGGCGCTGGCTGGTCAGGATGTGGCGGTTTCGCCCGACCGTGGCACTCTCGTGGTTTTTAACCACCGCTTTACCTCGCGCGTGGTCAACCGCCTGCACCCCGGCTCTGACGGCGATATTTATGTGCCGCACGGCTCCATCACCATTCTTGGCACCACGTCCATTCCCACAGACAGGCCGGACGACACAACCCCCACCAGCGAGGAAGTGCTGCGCCTGCTCAAAATCGGCGAGCCGCTGTTCCCCGATGTGCGCAGCTACCGTATTTTGCGCGCCTTTGCGGGCACACGCCCCCTCTACACGCCGGGCGGCGCCGCCGGGCGCAAGGCCAGCCGCAACTTCCATGTTGTGGATCATGCGGAACAGGGCCTTGACGGCATGATTTCCATTTTCGGCGGCAAGCTGACCACCTACCGCCTCATGGGCGAACGCGCCGCAGACAAGGTCTGCGCCAAGCTTGGCGTTACCGCCCCCTGCCGCACGGCTGAAGAAGCCATTGTGCCGGATCCGGACGAAGCCACGCTTGCCCGTGCCGCCAAGTACTTTCCCGTGCAGGGCATCCAGCTTATGGCCGACCGTATGGGTGATGACCTGACCCCTGTGCTCGAACGCGCTGAAAAGGCCGATTCCAACCCCCTGCTCTGCGAATGCGAAATGGTCAGCATGGCGGAAATTGAATGCGTGGCGCGCGATGCCTCCACCCATTCGCTGACGGATATCCGCCTGCGCACACGCCTGGGCATGGGCACCTGCCAGGGAACGTTCTGCTCCTTGCGGGCAGTGGCCGCGCTTTCCGAACACGACATTCCTCTTGAATTTTCAGCTACCGACAACGTGCGGCGCTTCCTTCAGGAGCGCTGGGGCGGTCTGCGCCCGGCCCTGTGGGGCATGCAGGCACGCGAAATGGAACTTGGCCGCGCTGTATACGCGGGAACACTCAATCTTGATGGAGCCGCCCATGAGCAGGATTGTTGACGTACTGGTGGTCGGCTCCGGCATGGCGGGCCTTGTGGCCGCCCTTGCAGCAGCGGATCAGGGCCGCAGCGTACGGCTGCTCACCACGGGCATGGGTTCGCTGGCTATCAGCGGCGGCTCGGTGGATTTTCTTGGCTATGCAGATGGCAGATTTGCCGCCGATCCGTGGCAGGGTCTGGCAATGCTGCCAGAAGACCATCCCTACAGCCTGCTTGGGGCAGAAAGCGTCCGCTCGGCCTTTCAGTTCTTTGCAAATGTGATGGAAGGCCAGCACTGGCCCATGCGCCCCGCCCTCTCGCAGGACGGCACGCCGCGCAACACCCAGCTGCCCACCATCATGGGAACGCTCAAGCCCACCTATCTGCTGCCAGCCAGCCTGCACACCGAGGCGCTCGCCAGCGCCAAAAAAGTGCTGGTGCTCAGCGTTCAGGGCCTGCGCGACTGCCGCCCCTCCCTGGTGGTCAGCCAGTTGCGGCGCTACAAAAGCTGGGCCGACAAGGAATTCACTCAGGGGCTTTTGCCCTCGCCCTTTGGCGACACCCACCGCGCCATATCGGCGCTTGATCTGGCCCGCCTTGCGGACAAGCCGCACAGCCGCCGCTGGCTGCTGGATGCGCTTGCCCCGTATGCCGGAAAGCATGACCTCATTCTTATTCCGCCGCTCTGCGGCAGCAAGGCCAATCCGGAAGTCTGGCAGGCGGTCAATGCCGCAGCTGGCTGCCCGGTTGTGGAAATGCTGTCCATCCCTCCGGGGGTTGGCGGCCTGCGCCTGCGCGACGCCCTGTTGCAGGCCCTGAACAAGCACAACTTTGAACTGGTGGAAAACACCACGGTTCTGCGCGCCGAAACAACTGGCAAAACCTGCACAGCCCTGGTGGCCGAGGCCTCCGGGCAGGAACGCCACCACGCCGCCCGCGCCTTTGTAACCGCCACCGGCGGCATCCTTGGCGGCGGCATGACGCTTGAACCCGGCCAGTGCTGGGATTCCGTGTTCGGCATCGACATCACCGTGCCGCAGGATGTTTCGCAGTGGTCAGAGCCGAAGATTTTCGGCAACCATCTGTTCTCGCGCATGGGTGTGCGCGTTGACCGCACCATGCGGCCTGTGGACGATGCCGCCGTTGAGCGCTGGCAAAACGTCTTTTTCGCCGGGCGCAGCCTTGGCGGATATGATTACGCAACAGAAAAAAGCGGTCACGGCGTTGCCATCGCCACGGGCTGGCAGGCGGGCCTCATGGCCGCCGCAGCCGCCGCTGCCGGGGAAAACCAATGAGCGTGCGCATCAATCCAGACAAATGCATAGCCTGCACCACCTGCGTGGTGCACTGCCCCGTGGCGGATGCGACCCCCAAATTCCTGGGGCCGCGCATGATAGGCCCAGCCTATGAACGCTTTCGCCTGCTGGGGCTGACGGAAGACCCCTCGCTGCACTACTGCGCCAACTGCAAAAACTGCGATATCTCGTGCCCGCACGGCGTGCCGGTTTCCAGTCTCAACATGATGGCAAGGGCCGACCAGTTCAAGAAGCACTCCCCCGGTCTGCGCGACTGGGTGCTCGGTCACGGCGAGCTCATGGCCAAGTGGCTGCGGCTCATTCCGGCGGCGCTCAAGAACTTCGGCATGCTCAATCCCGTTACCCGCATGGTGCTGGATGCGCTGGGCATCGACAAACGCGCGCCCCTGCCCGCCTTTGCGCCCCAGACATTCCGCCAGCTCATGCGCCATGTGCACCAGCCCGACCACAAGCGCAGCGTGGTTTTCTACCCCGGCTGCTACGTGGACGTGTATGACCCGCGCACTGGCCTTGATATGGTGTGGGCCATGAACCGCGCGGGCTACAAGGTCATTGTGCCCGAGGAACTTGTGTGCTGCGGCCTGCCAATGGTTGCCAACGGCTTCTGGCAGCATGCCCGCTCCAATGCGGAACATAACCTGAAAGCTCTGGGCCAGTGGCGCGATGCAGGGCTACCCGTGGTGACGGGCTGCCCCAGTTGCGCCCTCATGTTCCGGGTGGATCTGCCGGAATACTTCCCCGATGTGGCGGAAAAATACGGCGCATGCAGCCTTGCGGACGCGCAGGAATTTCTGCTGGATGCTGTGGACAGCGGCGATCTTTCGCTGAAGGCCGACGGCAAGCAGACCCTGCCCGACCTCAAGCTGATCTACCACGCACCCTGCCATCTGCGGGCACAGGGCAACGGCCTGCCGGGGCTGGAACTGCTGCGCCGCCTTGACGGCGTGACCGTGGAAAATGCTGATGCAGGCTGCTGCGGCATTTCCGGCAGCTATGGCTTTAAAAAGGAAAAATACGACATTGCCCAGACTGTAGGCTCGGAACTGTTCGCCAAGGTACGCGAAAGCGGTGCTCAGGCGGCGGTTTCCGAGTGCGGCACCTGCCGCGTGCAGATCACGCACGGTTCCGGCAAATTCAGCCTGCACCCTGTCACCATTCTGCGGCAGCGGCTCGAAGCCCGCTAGACTTTGGATTGCGGCAATATGCCGCGCAGTTAAACGTTTACAGCACCCACTTTGCAGACGGTTCACCGTCTGCAAAGTGGGTGTTTGCAAAGTCCACACCTCAGGAAATCAGAAACAAGCTGCAATATTGCCGCGCCGTCTGACGCATATTTTCTGTGCATTGCTCCAATTGTCCAGGCGGGTTGCGACCAACCCAAAGGATACGCCATGACAGCCCAAAACAGCACCAGGGAATTCTGGAACAGCAGAGCCGAGTCCTTTCCCCGCTATGAAGCCGGGGCTGACACCTACGAGGGGCGCATGCTCCAGCTGGCGCGCGACAACGGCGTGGATTTTCGCGGCAAAACGGTTCTGGATGTGGGCTGCGGCAGCGGCATGTACACCATCCGCCTTGCGCAGGAGGCCGCATCGGTCACTGCCGTAGATATATCGGACGAAATGCTCCGCATCCTCATGCAGGATGCCGCCGCGCAGGGCCTTGCCAACATCCGGCCCGTGCTTTCCGACTGGGAGCACTTTGCCCTTGAGGAACGCTTTCAGATTGTTTTTGCTTCCATGACCCCGGCCCTGAGCGATGACGCCGCCCGCGAAAAGCTGCAGCACTACGCGCTGGAGCAGGTGGTCTTTATGGGTTTTAACGAGCGCAAAACTTCGGATGTCATGGCCGGGCTGTACACGCATTACGGCATTACGCCGCCCCAGTTTGCCGATGCCCCAGATATGCGCGCATGGCTTGAGAGTCAGTGCATTCAGTATACAGCGCTGCCCGTTAACGGTCAGTGGATTGTGCCGCACACCCGCGACAAGCTGCTTGGAGCCTGCGCCGCCAACCTGCGCGCCCGTGGCGCTGAGCCGGACATGGCCCATCTTGCCGCGCATCTTGAGGGATTTCGCAACCAGAACGGGGAATATGTGGAACGCACGGAATATTCCCTTGAAATGCTGATCTGGCAGATATCCTAATCACGACTCTAACCCGCGCAGAAACTTTAAAAACTTCTGGCTGCGCGTAGCTCACCTTCCCCATCCCCGAACCCCATACTGCATTTCTGCCGCGCATGCCGTTCATAAGCCGTGCGCAAGGTCTTGCCCGCAGTATTTCTTGCGCGAGTTGGGTTGTTCACGCTTTGCAACTTTTACGTTTCCATTCCTATTTTGGTACAATTTTGAATCAAACTTTTCCTGTCTTGGCTATGCATATCTTTGCGGCCATGCAGGCCTGACCACGCTTGATGAATAAGCCCTTTTCTCTCCCCTACTGGCAAAACCGTCCGAACAGATACGTTCTTGCCTGAACCGCTCCCTTCCTCCCTTCACACTGCTCTCAATTCGCCGCTTTTTGGCGATTCAACCCCTGCCCCGCCCCATTTACCAGATGGGCCGGGCTTTCTGTGTTCATGAGCAGCCATCACTGCCCTGCCTGTTTTCCTCTGCCGTTTCCATCATCATGTGTTCCAAATGTAGCCCATTCTGCCCCAGCACATTCACACATGGCAATTCCCCTGCAACACGTTCCCAATTTCAAACAAATTTGTATCGGCTGTTTATGCCTGAAATTTTTGCTCAAATAAAAATCTATTATTAAAGCAAGTTACAGATTGGACAGTTTTTTCCGCACGATGGGCCACCTTAACAAATTTGTATTGATTGTGCATGCAGATTATAAAATTAAGTAATAATATTATATAGTTAATCTAACGGCACGGTTTCTGCACAAAGAGGGACAAGCGCAACGAGCGCGGGAACATCAAACCCAGAGGGAATCTCATGCGTCAGGTAGCTATTTACGGCAAGGGCGGTATCGGCAAGTCCACCACCACACAGAACCTTAACGCCGGCCTTGGCGAAATGGGCAAGAACATCATGATCGTGGGTTGCGACCCCAAGGCCGACTCCACGCGCCTTATCCTGGGCGGCCTTGCCCAGCAGAGCGTGCTCGATACCCTGCGTGAAGAGGGTGAAGACATCGAGCTGGATCTGGTGCTCAAAAACGGCTTCAAGGGCATCCGCTGCGTGGAATCCGGCGGCCCCGAACCGGGCGTCGGCTGTGCCGGGCGCGGCATCATCACCTCCATCGGTCTGCTGGAGCGCCTTGGCGCTTACACCGAAGACCTCGACTACGTGTTCTATGACGTTTTGGGCGACGTTGTGTGCGGCGGTTTCGCCATGCCCATCCGTGAAGGCAAGGCCCAGGAAATCTACATCGTGGCTTCGGGCGAAATGATGGCCCTCTACGCCGCCAACAACATCTGCAAGGGTGTAAAAAAGTACGCCAACACCGGCGGCGTGCGCCTTGGCGGCATCATTTGCAACAGCCGCAAGGTTGATGGCGAAGCCGAGCTTGTCTCTGCCGTTGCCAAGGAAATCGGCACCCAGATGATCCACTTTGTGCCGCGCGACAACATGGTGCAGCGCGCCGAAATCAACAAGCAGACCGTTATCGAATTTGACCCCACCTGCGGACAGGCCGACGAATACCGCACCCTGGCGCAGAAGATCGACGGTAACGACATGTTTATTATCCCCAAGCCCCTTTCCCAGGAACGGCTCGAAGAGCTGCTCATGGAACACGGCTTGATGGACGCCTAAACCAACAGCACGAAACGGAGAACAACAATGCAGATGATTCGCACGATTATTCGGCCTGAAAAGACCACCGAGGTTCTCTCCGAGCTGCTGTCAGCGGGCTTTCCCGCCGTTACCAAGCTTGATGTGGTGGGCCGTGGCAAGCAGAAAGGCATCATGGTGGGCGATATCCAGTACGACGAAATTCCCAAGCAGATGCTCATGCTTGTGGTCAGCGATGAAGACAAGGACGATGCCATCCGCGTTATCCTGCGCGTGGCAAAAACGGGCGACGGTCACTTTGGCGATGGCAGAATCTTTGTTTCAAGCGTCAGCGAGGCCTGGACCATCAGCAGCGGCAAGTCCGGCCTGTAGGAGGCTCCCATGCAGGAAATAGTTGCAATGGTTCGAGCCAACATGGTGGCGGCTACCAAGAATGCCCTGTCCAAGGCCGGATGCCCCTCATTCTCATGCACCAAGTGCCTGGGACGCGGCAAAAAAGGCATGGATCCCGCCACCCTGCGCATGGTTATGGAAAGCGGCGAGCTGCCGCGCACTCCGGCGGGCGAATCCCTGACCGAAGTGGGCAGGCTGATCCCCAAGCGGTTGTTCAATATCTGCGTTCCCGATGAAAAGGTCGAAGCTGTGGTCAAGGCCATTATAGAGGCCAACAGCACCGGCCACCCCGGCGATGGAAAGATCTTTGTGATGCCGGTGGAAGAATCCTATGTGGTTCGCACGGGCGAGCGCGCTGACGCATAAGGAAGGTATGTATGAGTATTGACGCCAACGCAGTAGTGCTTGAGCGCTACAACGCCAAGGTCTTCAAGAACCGCAAGGAGCACATGCTCAAGGTCAATCCTGCGGAAGACCAGATTATTATCGCCAACACGCGTGCCATTCCCGGCATCATGACCAACCGGGGCTGCTGTTACGCTGGCTGCAAGGGCGTTGTGCTCGGCCCCATCAAGGACATGGTTACGATCACCCACGGCCCTGTGGGCTGCGGCTTCTACAGCTGGGGTACGCGCCGCAACAAGGCCAAGGCAGAAGGGGATACCCCCAATTACATCCAGTACTGCTTTACCACGGACATGCAGGAACCGGACATCGTCTTTGGCGGCACCAAGAAGCTCAAGAAAGCCATTGATGAAATCATGGAGCTTATGCACCCCAAGACCATCATGATCGCCGCCACCTGCCCTGTGGGCCTGATCGGTGACGACATTCAGGCCGTGGCCGCAGAAGCTGAACAAGAATATGGCATCCGCTGCGTGGCATACAGCTGCGAGGGTTACAAGGGCGTAAGCCAGTCGGCGGGCCACCATATCGCCAACAACGGTCTTATGAAGCGCGTTATCGGAACTGGCGATTATGAACCCGCCACCAAGTATTCGATCAACATCCTTGGCGAATACAACATCGGCGGCGACGGCTGGGAACAGGAACGCATCCTTAAAAAGATCGGCTACGAAGTTGTTTCGGTGTTCACGGGCGACGGAGAAGTGGAACGCATCGCCAGCTCGCACAAGGCAAATCTGAACCTCGTGCAGTGCCACCGCTCCATCAACTACATCGCCGAAATGATGAAGACCAAATACGGCGTGGACTGGCTCAAGGTCAACTTTATCGGCCTGGAAGGAACGGTTCAGAGCCTGCGCGACATGGCTGCCTACTTTGGCGACCCAGAGCTTGCGCAGCGTACCGAGCAGGTTATCGCCGAAGAACTGGCCGAGGTGCAGGATCAGATGGCGGCCTACAAGGCCCGCCTCAACGGCAAGACCGCAGCCCTCTTTGTGGGCGGCAGCCGCTCGCACCACTACCAGGGCCTGCTGCAGGATCTGGGCATCAAGACAGTGCTTGCCGGGTACGAATTCGGCCACCGCGACGACTACGAAGGCCGGGAAATCATCCCCAACATCAAGGACGACGCGGACAGCAAGAACATTGAACACATCACCGTGGAAAAGGACGAAAAGAAGTATCATGCCTACCTTACGCAGGAACAGTACGACAAGCTGGCCGCCGAGATCCCGCTTGAAAAGTACCACGGCATGATACGCGACATGGACGAGGGCACTTACGTGGTTGACGACCTCAACATGTACGAAGCTGAAAAATTTATGGAAATCCTCAAGCCCGACATGTTCTTCTCCGGCATCAAGGACAAGTACGCGCTGCAAAAGGCCGGCACGCTCTCGCGCCAGTTGCACAGCTACGATTACAGCGGGCCTTACGCGGGTTTCAAGGGCGCAACGCAGTTCGGTTACGACCTCTGCATGGGTTACTTTACCCCCGCGTGGCACATGGTAACCCCGCCCTGGAAGAACCGCGCCACCCTGCAAGGAACTGTGGGAGAATAGTATGCTTGACCTCACCCCAAAGACACATGTGAACAGATCGGGCGTTCTTATCAACCCGTGCAAGACCTGTCAGCCGGTGGGCGCGCTGTTTGCCGCCCTGGGCGTGCGCAACTGCATGCCTTACAGCCACGGATCGCAGGGTTGTGCTTCTTACCACCGCACCTACCTTACGCGTCACTTTAAGGAACCCGCCATTGCCGTCACCAGTTCCTTTACCGAAGGCGCCTGCGTGTTCGGCGGCGGCCCAAACATCCGTCAGGGCGTCAAGACCACTTTTGAGGTCTATAACCCCGACATTATTGCCGTGCATACCACATGTCTTTCTGAAACCATCGGCGATGACCTCAAGACCTACATCGACGAAATGGAAATTCCGGACGACAAGATCGTGGTGCACTGCAACACGCCGAGCTACGTTGGCTCGCACGTGACGGGCTTTGGCAACATGATGGCCGGTTTTATCAACTACCTTGCCGCCAAGGGCAAAACCACGGAAACCGTGGCGGTGTTCCCCGGTTTTGTGAACCCCGGCGACATCCGTGAATACAAGCACCTTGTGAACCTGATGAAGCTCAAGTCCATCATGTTCCCCGATTGCAGCAACGTCATGGATGCCCCCATGACCGGCGAATACAAGATGTACCCTGATGGCGGCACCACGGTTGAAGAAATCCGTGCCCTTGGCACCTGCCGTAAGGTTCTGGCCCTTGGCCGGCTGACCAGCGAGGAACCCGCGGCCCAGCTCAAGCGCAAGTGCGGCGTGGACTTTGACCTGCTGCCCCTGCCCATCGGCCTGGCTGATACCGATGCCTTTGTCATGGCCATGGCAAACCTCAACGGCGGCGACGTTGACCCGCTTATTGACGAAGAACGTGGTCGCCTGCTTGACCTCATGCTGGACGCCAACCCGTACTTCTACGGCAAGAAGGTTGCCGTGTACGGCGACCCCGACACAGCGCTTGGCATGACCCGCTTCTGCCTCGAACTGGGCATGATCCCCAAGTACGTGCTCACTGGTACGCCCGGCGAAACCTTCGTCAAGCTGGCCAAGGCCATGTTCAAGGAATACGGCAAGGAAGAAGAATGCCGGGCCTTTGCCGCCAAGGATCTCTTTGACCTGCATCAGTTCATCAAGGAAGAACCCGTTGATCTCTTGCTTGGCAACTCTCACGGCAAGCAGATCGCCAAGGCCGAGGGCATTCCGCTGGTTCGCGCTGGTTTCCCGGTGCTTGACCGCTACGGACACGCCTCGCTGCCCATGGTCGGCTACCGTGGAGCCTTCCAGCTCGCCACCCGGATCGCTGATACGCTCATGGAAGAGTTTGACCGCAACTGCGCTGACGAAGACATGGATCTGATTATGTAAGACGGCTCTAAGCCGCAATAGGGCCGGGGGGGCATCCCCCCCCCGCCCTTGCAAGGGGGTTCCCATGGCTATGGAAATACTTGAAGAACGCCGTACGTCCATCAAGGAAAAGGGAAACAAGGGCGGGGGCTGCTGTAGCGGCGACGGCCTGCGTTGCGATACGGCCAGCGTGGCCGGTTCCGTGAGCCAGCGGGCCTGCGTGTACTGCGGTACGCGCGTGGTGTTAAACCCCATTACCGATGCTTTTCATATCGTGCACGGCCCCATCGGCTGCGCCAGCTACACCTGGGATATCCGCGGCAGCCTCACCAGCGGGTCGGAACTGTTCCGCAACAGTTTTTCCACTGACCTGCAGGAAAAGGACATCGTCTTTGGCGGCGCGGAAAAGCTCACCCGCGCCATTGACGAGGCCGTGGTCAACTATTCGCCCAAGCTCATCTTTGTGTATGCCACCTGCATTGTGGGCGTGATCGGCGACGATGTGGAAGCCGTGTGCCGCAATGCGGAAAAAAAGCACGGCATCCGCGTGATCGCGGTCAAGGCTCCGGGCTTTTCGGGCACCAAGTCCACAGGCTACCGCATGGCCTGCAACGCCCTTGTGCAGCTCATGGAGCCGCACAAGGAACAGCCCAAGATCAAGGGCGTCAACATTCTTGGCGACTACAACCTTGCGGGCGAAATGTGGATCATCCGCAACTACCTGCGCGAGATGGGCATTCCCATTGTGGCCACACTCACGGGCGATGCCGCGTACGAAACGCTCATCAAGGCCCCGGCTGCCCAGCTCAACATCGTGCAGTGCGCTGGCTCCATGATGTATCTGGCCCACCGCATGGAAGACGAAATGGGCGTTCCCTGGATGCGCGCCAGCTTCTTTGGGGTGGAAGACACCTCCACCGCCCTGCGTCAGGTAGCCGAACGCCTCAATGACGACTACGCAAAGCGCAAGGCTGAGGCACTTATTTCTGAACGCGGCGCAAAGGCGGAAGCTTTTCTTGAACAGTACAAGCCGCACTTTGTGGGCAAGAAGGCCGCCATCTTTGTGGGCGGCGGCTTCAAGGCCATATCGCTCATCCGTCAGTTTAACGAGATGGGCATTGAAACCGTAGTGGTCGGCACCCAGACCGGCAAGCCTGAAGATTATGAAATCATTTCAAGCCTCGTTAACCCCGGCACCGTCATTCTGGACGATGCCAACCCGGCAGAGCTTGAAACCTTCATGAAGCAGAAAGGCGCGGATATCCTGGTTGGCGGCGTCAAGGAACGCCCGCTCGCCTACAAACTCGGCATTGCCTTTTGCGACCACAACCATGAGCGCAAGCACGCTCTGGGCGGTTTTGAAGGCGTGGAAAACTTCACCCGCGAGGTGAACCTTTCCATCAACAGCCCTGTGTGGCAGTTCACGCGCAGCAGCGCCTCATTTGCCGAGGCAACGCAGGCGCAGGCCAATCTGGTGCGTGAAGCACTGGCAGCAAGAGCAGCACATTTCTAGCACAGCGTAATCGGCTTGCACGCAGTTTGCCCGCCGCCGCGGCCCAAAGGCCGCCTGGAACATAAGGAGAAGACAATGAGCGCCAATCTTGTCAACCTGAATACAAATCCCTGCAAGATGTGCATGCCCATGGGTTCGGTAAGCGCCTTTTACGGCATCAGCAAGAGCATGAGCATTCTGCACGGTTCGCAGGGGTGCAGCACCTACATTCGGCGGCACATGGCAACACACTACAATGAGCCGGTGGATATCGCCTCCTCTTCGCTTACAGAAGAAGGCACGGTCTTTGGCGGCACCAAGAATCTGCTCAAGGGGCTTGAAAACCTCATCAAACTCTACAACCCAGAGGTGATCGGCGTTTCCACCACCTGCCTTGCCGAAACCATCGGCGAGGATGTGCCCGCCATCATCAAGCAGTTCAAGGACGAACACCCGGAAGTGACGGCCACCATCATTCCCGTGGTCTCGCCGGGCTACAGCGGCTCGCAGTACGAGGGATTTTTCCGCGCTTTGCACGCCATTGTGCGCCATGTGCCCATGAACGCCACGCCCAACAACGTTGTCAACATCATCACCGGGCACCTCTCTGCGGCGGATACCAGAGCGCTCAAGCTGCTTCTTGACGCCTGCGGCCTTGAATATGTGCTGCTGCCCGACCTTTCGCAGAATCTTGATGGCGGACATGAAGACGACTACAATCGGCTGCCCCAATATGGCACCACGCTCACCCGCATCGGCCTCATGGCTGGCGCGCGCATGACGCTTGAACTTGCGCCCTTCTGCCCCGAGGGCTATTCCCCTGGCGCGTACCTGCGCGATACTTACGGCGTGCCGCTCCTGCGCATGAACCTGCCCGTGGGCCTGCGCGATACGGATGCCTTTATAGCCACGCTTGAGGCCCTTGGCGGGGCCATTCCCGCCACGGTGCGCGAAGAACGCGCCCGCTACCTTGACGCCATGATCGATGCGCACAAGTATAACGCCCAGAGCCGCGTTGCCGTATTTGGCGAACCTGACATGGTGCTGGCCCTTGTGCGCGCATCGTGCGAAAACGGAGCCGTCCCCGTGGTGGCCGCCACCGGCAGCCGCTGCGCCGCCTTTGAAAAAACGCTTGCGCCCGACATGGCTCAGGCTACGGAAACCCAGTTCAGCGGCGATTACGACATTCTCAATTTTGCAGACTTTGCCGCCATTGAAAACGCAATGCTGGCCCGCAAGGCCAACCTCATGCTTGGCAATTCCGATGGCCGCCGCATTGAAGAGCGCCATCATGTTCCGTTGCTGCGTTACGGATTTCCCATCCACGACAGGGTTGGCGGCCAGCGCACACGCATGCTCTTCTATGACGGCTCGCTCAGCCTCATGGAAGCCACGGCCAACGCCATGTTGCAGTTCACCGAGGGCAGCTTCCGCGAGGAGCTTCTCAACAAATACTTCAAGGATGAAGCCGTCATGGAAGCTGATGCCTCCCGCATAGAAGTTATGGCCCCCGCCAGCGAGCCTCTTGTGCCTGTAACTGCCCCTTCAGCAGCCCATGCCGCTGGCAGCGCCGCCGCCGTCAATGCGGAACGCACCAAGTCCCACCCCTGTTTTTCCTGTGGGGCCTGTGCCACCTCGGCGCGCCTGCACCTGCCCATCGCGCCCAAGTGCAACCTGAGCTGCAACTACTGCTTGCGCAAGTACGACTGCGTTAACGAAAGCCGCCCCGGCGTCACCACCGCCGTGCTCACGCCTGCACAGGCTTTTGACCACTTTATGAAGGTTAAGCACGACATGCCCAACCTTACGGTTGTGGGCATCGCCGGCCCCGGCGACACGCTGGCAAATCCCGAGGAAACCTTCCGCACGCTGGAGATGATCCGCAAGGAAGACCCCAATATCACCTTCTGCATGTCCACCAACGGTCTGGCCCTGCCGGAATATGTGGAAGACATGAAGCGCGTGGGCGTGAGCCACGCCACCGTGACCATCAACGCCGTTGATCCCGCCATTGGCGCGCAGATTTACAAGTTTGCCATGTACCGTGGCAAGAAATACACGGGCGAAACCGCAGCCGCCCTTCTGCTGGCAAACCAGATGGCGGGCCTGCGCGCCCTCTCCCAGGCTGGCATTGTGAGCAAGGTCAACACGGTGCTGCTCAAGGGCATCAACGATGGGCACATTCCGCAGGTGGTGGAAACCGCGCGCGAACTGGGCGCTGTGATGACCAACATCATGCAGCTCATCCCGGTCAAGGGCAGCGTTTTTGAAAATATGCCCCTTGTGAGCAACAAGGAACTCATGGACATGCGCCGCAGCTGCGAGCCCACGCTCAAGCAGATGTACCATTGCAAGCAGTGCCGCGCCGATGCCGTGGGCCTGCTGGGCGACGACAAGTCCATTGATTACCGCCCGCCCGTTGCCGAAAAGGCCCCCGTGGTGGAAGAAGCCAAGCCCGCCGTGGCCCGCAAGATACGCATAGCCGTGGCTTCCAAGACAGGCATGACCGTTGATCAGCACTTTGGTCAGGCCGAACAGTTCTACATCTACGAAAGCGATGGCGACGCCGCCAACTACGTGGAAACTCGCAGCGTCTCCAAATACTGCAACGGCATGGACGACTGCGGCGAAAAGGCCGGGCGCATGGCGGGCATACTGGCCGCCGTGGACGACTGCAAGGGTGTGCTGGCCCTGCGCATAGGCGAAAGCCCGCTGAAAAAGCTTGAGACCAAGGGAATACGCGTGTTCACCCTCTATGAAAATGTGGATAAGGCCGTGAATGACGCCGCCAGGGCGCTCTGCGGATAATTCCGGCCCATTCCAACGGCCTGGCCGGAGGCAAACCGGTCAGGCCGGGGCACACGCCATCTTTGCCAAGAGGTTATTTCCATGCCGCAACTGGTGGACAGAACGCTCTGCCTGCTCTACCGGGTGCTGCCAGCCGCGCACTCGCAAGAGGAAAGGCAGACCGCAGACGCATTTGCGCTCTGGGCCGGGGAATGGATCGACCTCATGCACCACATGGGTTTTGTGGTCGAAATTCCCCCAGACCTGCAATTTGCAGCAGCCAGCGTCAAGGCCCGCCGCACAGGCAAACGCCCGATCCTTAACGGGCCGTGGGCACGCCTGAGCGGTTGCTGTGACGCTCTTTATACCTTTGAAACGGAACTCTGGCCGCGCTTTGCCGCCATCAAGGATACGGTGGAATTCTGCCCCGGCGACCATGCGGCCTGCGCCACGGCCCTTGCCGTGCTGTGGCTGCTCAAGGGCGGCCCCCGTGTGGCGGGCTGCATTGGCGGCTCTGCCCTGCACGGCCCCGATGCCGGGCCCGCGCTGGAGGAAGTGGCCCTGAGCCTGTACGCCCAGGGCCTGGAAACCGGCCTGACGCATCTGGACAAACTGCCTGAAGCAACAGCCATGCTCAAGGAGGCGGGCCAGGAAGTTTCCCACCACAAGGCCGTGCTGGGTGCGGATATTTTTGCTGTAGAATCCGGCATCCATGTGGACGGCATTGTCAAAAAGCCCTTTCTCTACGAGCCGTATACGCCAGCCACTGTGGGGCTTGAACGCCAGATTGTAGTGGGCAAGCACTCAGGGCGCGTTTCGCTGCGCATCAAGGCCCGCCAGCTTGGTTTGAACTTGCCGCGCACGGAAGAAGAACATATGCTTGCACTGGTGCAACAGCTTGCCGAGCAGCAGCAGTACAGCCTGACCGATGCTCAGTTTCTCGACCTGTGTCACACATGCCATCCCCCCGAATCCTTGTCTTCTGCCCGAACGGACTGTTGCGGTCTTTCGGGCGCAACGGCTTCTGTGGAGGTGGGCCATGCCTGAGATCATTATTGTCGATACCACCCTGCGCGACGGCGAGCAGGCTCCCGGCTTTGCATTCCCCCCTGCCCTGAAAATCCGCCTTGCCGCCATGATGGACGAAGCTGGCGTGGACCAGATTGAGGCGGGCGTTCCCGCCATGGGCGAAAACGAAAAGGGCACCATCCGCTCCATCCGCGAGGCCTGTTCCAATGCCCGCGTGTCCACCTGGAACCGCCTGCGCGAAAGCGACGTGCGCCACTCCTTTGACTGCTCTCCGCATATCATCCATCTGTGCTGCCCGGTTTCTGACCGGCAGATCAAGGACAAACTAAAAACCACCCGCGCCGAAGTGATGGCATCCCTTGCCAAGTGCGCGGCGCTCGCCGCAAGCCGTGGCGCGGAAGTGACTGTCGGCTTTGAAGACGCCTCCCACGCTTCGCCCGACCAGTTGCGCGAAGCGGCAAAGGCGGCACGCCAGTGCGGCGTGGTGCGGGTGCGGCTCAGCGATACTGTGGGCTGTTACACGCCAGACAAGGTCTGGCGGGCCGTGCGCATGCTGCGCGAGGCAGGCGTGGATGTGGAAATCCATGCGCACAACGACTTTGGCATGGCTGTTGCCAATTCACTCATGGCTGTGAACGCCGGGGCGCGCTACGTTAATACAACGTTGTGGGGCATTGGCGAACGGGCGGGCAACTGCGGGCTTGCCACCTTTACGGCGGCGGCTGCGCGGCTTGGCAATACATCCTGCGCCGTAGATGCGCGCAAGGCACTTGAACTGGAACGCCTTGCGGCTACACTTTTACCGCAAAAATCCATGAACGGCTGGGGCAAGCATTTGGGGTATAGCTATGGCACGCGCCCCTTTGGTCTTTAACGGCACAAGCGTCTTTTGTCCTCTGCCAGCGTTACACTGCGCCAGTTTTTTCGGTCGAGTACTATAAGAGTACACTCCCTCAAAAACAGGCTTGTCTTCCTTGGCAGAGAACAAAATCCATCTTGTGCTAAAACAAGTTTATCATAATTACGTCAGATAGATGTTATTTTTAATAATTACATCACTCGTTGCCGCTAACACTCTGGACGCCCAAGCATATGGAGATCGCCATGAAATGCGACTGCATTGCAGTGTTGGAAAATACAGATAATTCAATCACCGCCATGGAAAACTGCACCCACCTTTCCCTCTGGCAGCGCGACAGGAGCACGGGCAAGGGCTGGCATGCCTGTGATCCAGTGCCTTTTTCTCTTGAAGGCTGCGCAACTCTGCCCCAGATACGAGACCGGCTGCGTCAACTGGCCCTTCTGCTGCCCGCAGAGGCTGCCATAGCCGGGGCCAGTATTTCCGGTCTTGCCTACAACGAACTGAGCCGCATGGGCTTTTGCCTGTGCGAGCTGGACGCATTCTCGCCCGATATTCTGGATGCCCTTGCCAGCGAGATTTTGGCTTCCGCCCAGGGGGAGGCGCAGATTCCCACCGCGCCCACGCCCACAGATACGCCCGGCGTATACAGCATCAATCTTATGGAAGTGCAGGCCGCACACCCGGAAATTACGTCAAAAAAAGCCCTGCGTCCCTTTTTTGCGTCCACACCCTTTGTGGAACTGGAACTCATCTGCGGGCACATGCCCCCCTGGCTTGAGGAGCACATGCGTCAGCAGCGCCTGACCTGCGCCCTCACCCGACAGGAAGACGGAACCGTCCGCGCCCGGATTTCGCATGCGCTTTGCGGTGAAACTGCGTCCAATGGACGTTAGGAGTCTATGTTATGGGTACCGCCCTGCAACTTGAAACTGTGGCCACGCCCTACGGCACCATCACAAACGTGCATGTGCTCTCCCGCTGGCCCGGCGGCGCGCCGCAGGATTGCCGCCTGCTGGCCGAAGATACCGTGCCCACGCCCCACGGCTGGCTCACGCCCCACCATGACCCGGAAGACGTGCGCCGTAGCGGCGTCAAGAGCTTCAGCCTCTACCCCAACGGCATGTGGCGCAGCCTGGAGCTGCAAGATCAAACAACAGTCAGCACACCCCTTGGCGACATGCCCGCAGAATGGCTGGCCTGGCACGGAAACGGCGCGCTCAAGCGCATACTCCTGCGCAAGGGCAAGCTCAGCGGCTACTGGACAGAAGAGGACGAGCGCAAACTGGCAAGCCAGCTATCCCTTTCTCTGCATGGGCAGGAAGTGAACGCAAAGGTTCAGGGCCTGCGTTTCTATCCTTCTGGCGTGCTGGAAAGCGTCACCTTCTGGCCCGGCGAAACTATCCTGCTTGCCACCCCATTAGGCCCCATGCCCGTGAGGTACGGCTGCGCCTTTTATGAGAGCGGCGCGCTGCGAAGCTGCGAACCAGCGCGCCCTGCGCATGTGCTGACCTCCATTGGACAGATTGCGGCCTACGACCCCGCCGCCTCGGCCATCTGCGGCGATGTCAATTCCCTGTGCTTTGCTGAAGACGGCGCGGTTTCCAGCCTTGTCACAGCCGCCTGCTCCCTGCGCTGGCAGCAGGGCGCGGAGCAGAAATGCATGTCGCCGCGCATGGAAAAAGATCAGCTCACCATGCTGCGCACAGTAGTTGTTCCCTTGCGGGTAGAATTTCTGCCCAATGGTCTGGTACGCATGGACGATGGCAAACAGATCATGCAGGCCCCCTCGCAGGGCATAACTGTCGGGCCTTTTGTGGCTCTGCCCGACATGCGCGAGAGCCGCTGAGGTTTTGCGCAGCAACTACAATCCTGCCTTACATTGCAACCAGTTGGACGAGCATCGCGCTGCCGCAAACATTGTTGCGGCAGCGCGTCTTGCGCTGTATATGGTCACAGTGCTAGATTGCCGCAGGAGGCTGCATGGAAGTTCCTTTGCTCTATGAAATCGTCATTATTTTTCTTCTTTCAATATTCGTCACCATCGTCTGCAACAGAATAAAACTGCCCGCTACCGTGGGCTTTCTGCTTACAGGCGTTTTGTGCGGCCCGTCCCTGCTGGGTATCGTCAAGGATATGCAGGCCATTGATCATATTGCTGAACTCGGCGTTGCCATGTTGCTGTTCACAATAGGCATGGAACTTTCCGGCGAGGCCCTCAACCGCCTGAAACGGCCCGTTTTTCTGGGCGGCAGCCTGCAAATCGGCCTGACGGTTCTTGCCGTGGCGGGCATTGCCATGCTGCTGCGCGACGCCACCTACCAGAAAGGCCTTTTCTGGGGCTGTCTGGTGGCGCTCTCGTCCTCGGCCATCGTGCTGCGCATTTTGCAGGAGCGCGGGGCCACCAACACGCCCACGGGCCGCCTTTCGCTAGCCATTCTTGTTTTTCAGGACATTATGGTAGCGCCCATGCTGCTGGCGGTGCCCCTGCTTGCGGGCACGCTTGAGCTTTCGCTCCAGGGCGCGGTGTTCTCCACCCTGCGCGTGGTGGCGGTGCTGGGCGGCGTGCTGCTGTTTGCCCGCTTTGGCCTTAACAGGCTTATGGAAGCCGTGGTGCGCACCCGCACAAGAGAAATACTGCTGCTCTCCACCCTGGGCCTGTGCCTTGGCATGGCCATGCTGACCAACCATCTGGGCCTTTCTCTCTCGCTCGGGGCCTTTTTGGCTGGTTTGATGCTCGCCCGCTCGGAATACAGCATGAGCGTTATTTCGGGTATTCTGCCCTACCGCGATGTTTTCATGAGCCTGTTTTTCATCTCGGTAGGCATGATGCTGAATCTGGAGTTTTTTTTACAGCATTTTGTGGCCATTATTGTTCTGACGGCGCTGTTCATCGTCATCAAATCCCTGCTCACCCTGCCTTCGGTGCTGGTGCAGGGCTACCCGTTGCGCGCTGCCATCGTTACGTCCCTTTCCCTCGCGCAGGTGGGCGAATTTGCCTTTGTTCTGGCGGCATCTGGTCTGGCGGCAGGGCTGTTTGATATGAACGCCTACCAGACATTCCTTGATGTAAGCGTACTCACCATGATGCTGACCCCCGGCCTTATGGCCGTGGCCCCGCACCTTGCCGACAAGGTTGCGGGCAAGCGCAACGAAAGGATACTCGCCAAGGCCGAAGACCACGAAGGTGCCTGCGCCATGGATGACCACCTGATTATTGTGGGCTTTGGCATCAGCGGTAAACATCTGGCCCATGTGGCCCGAGAATCCGGCGTATGTTACACAATCCTTGAAATGAATCCTGAAACAGTTACCCGCTATCGGCACAAGGAACCCATTTCGCACGGCGACGCTTCGCAGCCAATCGTTCTGGAGCATCTGGGCGTCACCAAGGCGCGCGTGCTCGCCATCGTCATTTCCGACCCGGCGGCTGTGCGCTCCATTGTTATCGAAGCCCGCCGGTTCAACCCCAACCTGCACATCATTGCGCGCACCCGCTTTGTGAGCGAGGTGGCCCCCCTGCGCGCACTTGGCGCGGACGAAGTGATCGCGGAAGAATTTGAAACCTCCATTGAGGTTTTCAGCCGCGTGCTGACGCGCTATCTGGTTCCCCGGCAGGACATAGATTCCTTTGCCGCGCGTATCCGGCAGGAGAATTACCGCATGATCCGCCGCATGAGCGCATCGGTAAACTCGCTTGATTCCATGGTCAGCCGCCTGCCGGAGATGGGCGTTCAGGCCATGCGCCTTGCCGCCGCTTCGCCCCTTTGCGGCATCAGCCTTGCCCAAAGCCAGATGCGCCGCAAATACGGCGTAACGGTTATTGCCATTTTGCGTGACGGCGCAACCCAGGCATCGCCCGAACCCAACGACCTGTTCCAGGCCGATGACGTTGTGTATCTGTTTGGCAAAACAGATAAACTCCTGGCAATAGCCCCGCTTTTTTCCGGCCCTTTGCGCGAATCCGGCAAGGAAACCAGCCCCCCGCCCAAGGCCGCGTAGCGCATTTCGCAATTGCTGCGACAAAGGAGGCGGGGCTTGCCCTGCCTCCTTTTAATTGCCAAACTCGGCAAGGAGTTAGCGCTGCCTCGGTAAAAGATTCAGCCAAACCGGGGCTGGGAACTTGCGCATTTTGCCATTGCCGTCTATTAAAACTGATTACAGATATACTAACGGGAGCAACCCAAAGGGCTGCCCGCTGATAATCCGCCCTCTTGCGGTATGGATGTACTATGCTTGACGACAGACTGATGCGCGCCATGTTTGGCGAATCACGCAGCATCGCCATTATCGGCGCCAAGGACAAACCCGGTCAGGCTGTGGACAGGGTCGGGCGCTATCTGCTGGAGCAGGGATACAGAATTTTTCCTGTCCATCCTGTGCGCAAAACCGTATGGGGTCTGCCTGCGGTCACCTGCCTTGCGGAACTGCCCGAGCCGGTGGATATCGTCAATCTGTTTCGCGCGCCGGAATACTGCCCCGCCCACGCGCAGGAAGTGCTGGATCTGCCCTGGAAACCAAAAGTTTTCTGGATGCAGCTTGGCATACGCTCGATCGAGGCACGTCAGCTGCTGGCCCGTACAGGCATGACCGTGGTTGAAGATTCCTGCATCATGGTGGAACACGAGCGCCTCATGCGCCCCTCGCTCACTTTTTAAGGCCAAGGATTATAGCCCATGTCTGCCTCTCACAGAGAATCTGTTTTCAACTGCCGCATGTGCGGCCACTGCTGCGAAGGAAGAGGCGGCATTGTCGTAAGCCCCACAGACCTGATCCGGCTGGCAGCGCACATGCAGCAAGCGCCGGAAGCCGTGGCGGAAAACTATTGCGAACGCATTGGCGGCAAGCTCAAGATTCGCTGCGGCGAAGATGGCTACTGCGTGTTTTTTCGCCAGGGCAGCGGCTGCGGCGTACATGAGGGCAAGCCTTCAATCTGCCGCGCATGGCCCTTTTTTCGCGGCAATATTGAAGACCCGGCCAGCCTCGCCATGGCCAAGGAATTCTGCCCCGGCATCGAAACTGGCGCGCTGCATGCGGATTTTGCGCGCGAAGGCCGCGACTATCTGCGCGACAACGGCCTGCTTGCTTCCGATGCCACCTGTGAAGCCAATGCGCTTATCCTGAAGTAATCATGCGACGCCGCCCCCGCCAGATATCGCTGAAAGAATGCTACGACATTCTCAAGCTTAAAAAGGACGCCGATACGGCTGACCTCAAGCGGGCCTATCGGCGTCGCGCTTTTGAGCTGCACCCCGACCTCAACCCCGGCAACCCGGATGCCAGCCGGGAATTCCAGCTGCTCAACGAGGCCTATGTGGCCCTTTCCGCCATACTCAAGCATGAGGACGGCGTACGGGCTTCAACAGAGGGCACCAGGGCTGCCCAGGCAGAGAGCAAGGCGCGGGCCGCAAAAGAAGAGCCTACTGACGACAGGGCTGAGCAGAAGGCCCAGGCTGAAAATGGCTCTCAAGGCAGCAACGGGCAGCAAGCGGAATCTGACGCAAAAGAAGCCAGCTCTGGCCCGGCTGACGCCGCTGCCAGGGCGCAGGCCGCAGACGAGACCGGGAAAGCCCAAAAAGAGCAGAATCAAGAGCAGCAAAAGAACAAAACGGCAGACAAAAAAACTGCGCAGAACGGCTATTCAGAGCATGACGTGCTGCGCGACCTGCTTACAGATCCCTTTGCCCGCCGCGTTTTTGAAGATATTTACAGCGAACTGAACCGTCAGCATCAGGAAGAAGCGCCCCCACAGCAGGAAGCGCCTTACCAAAAGGAAGGGCCTGCTTTTGGCCAGCCCAAGGAAAAAACCACGGCAGAAAAGCGCAATGTAAAACTGCACAAGAGCAATCTGGCCTGGGGCACGCCCAAGTGGAACAAAGACCACAGCAAGGGCGTTACCGGCATGGTCAAGGGCTGGCTGCGCCGTCAGATTGATGAAGAACAAACCCTTGCGCTACCCTCGGCCAACCTTGCGCCCGGCAAGCGCATTCGCCTGCAAATACGCCAGGCCCTTTCTGGCGAGCTGAAAACTGTCGAGATCACCCTGCCGCCGGATTTTGCCGTGGGCAAACCCATCCGGCTGCGCGGTCTGGGCAAGCGTGTGGGGCCGTGGCAAGGCGATTTGTACCTTATTATCACCAACGAATGATCGCGCTGCTTTCTGTGCGCCGCAGTATAAACGAAAAGAGGCCCCATGGGGCCTCTTTTCGTTTATAGTACACTGCTCGTCGCAAGGACATCTTGCGCGTTCTGCCGGAGCCTGCGGTTATTCGGTTTCTACATGAAAGCCAAAGTCGCCGTCTTCTTCCCCGTCAACCACGTAGCGCAGGCGTTCATGAATGCTGTTGTCCTCGTTAAAGGTCAGCACCACGGGCTTGCGGCTATACAGATCCTGCGGGCCGTTCACATATTCGTAAGCACTGATGATGACTTCATCCCCACGCTGACAGGCCCGGGCCGCCGCACCATTGAGTATGCAGCAGCGCGACCCAGGCTCGCCGTAGATAACGTAGGTGGAAATACGCTGTCCGTTGCTCTTGTTCCAGATATACACAAATTCCAGCGGGTAGATGCCCGCCTCGCGGCACTGCTCCGGGTCAAGCGTTACCGAGCCGTGGTAGTTCAGTTCACACCCGGTAACACGAATGCAATGCAGTTTTGCCCGCAGTATTTGCAGCATGACAAACTCTCTTGCGCGGTTGAACGCGCCTAAAAAAAGGTCGCACAAGCGACCATGAATGATGCCGAATCCGGCAGTTGCCCGCCCCGCAGGAGTTGCCAGCACAGGGCAACCCCTCGCGCCGCCCGGTAGCGGCGGGCGCATGAGCACGGCATGCAACAACTATGAAGCGCGCCGCAAGCCTCACCGGGCGCGGCCCCGGTTTGGTCGCTACGCTCCGGGCCGCAAAAGCGGTGTGAACCTAAGCAGACGGCGCAAAAAAATCAATACGCCTTGATGTACTCGTCCATATTTTCCGCAGAGCAGTTGCGGCTGACCCAAAAAGCAGAGGCCCATACCATCAGGGCTGTGGCCTGCGTGTCGTCCAGACTTTTGATCTTGGCTTCAAGGCTGGATTTGCTGGCCCCATGCCGCAGATGTACGCCGTTGATGTCGCAGGCATCCGTAACGCGCAGCAAAAGATACGAAAGCCGCGTATGGTCGGGCATGAGCTTCATATCCTTGTGGGCTTCCACAATGGTTTTCAGCTCCGCAGCACTAAAGATATGCTTGATGCCCGTGATTGCCCGAAAAAACGTGTCCACCGCCCAGGGGAGGATAAACTCCGCCCCCGCGCTCTTTGTGCGGAAGTAGTCTTTGAGCCAGCGTTCCTGATCGTCGTTAATACGTGCTGCGACCTGCGGCATGATGCCCCCGATGTTGCGTGCGGCCTGGCGCAAGTTCGCCAAGCATCGTGTTACGCTATGTTTTCTTTTTGCGCTACACTACCTGCCCGTGAATTTCAAGATAAAATCTAGACTTTTTTTCAGAAACATTGTCCGGGCTTACCGCTGATCAAGCTGTGGGCATGACAAATTCGCCAGATGCATGCCCCCTTGCCTAGCCCTGCTTGCCGCGCGCGGCCCTTGAATGTATCCATAGCGCACAGACAGAATAAAGGAGCTTGCATGCAGAATGCCAGACAGGCTGCGCCCCCACAATTACAATCTACCACAGCACCCAACAAGGACGCAATGCAGCAAAGCGCCGTGCGCGCAGCCCTGATCCGCATGCACGCAGCCACGGTTCTGTTTGGTATTTCTGGCATTTTTGGCAAATTGTGCCAGTGTTCCGCCATTGATCTTGTCTGGGGCAGGGCCGTGGTCGCAGTGGCGGCCCTTGGCTGCATTTGCCTTATTCGGCGTGATCCGCCCTGGCATGGAATTGCGGCACGCGACCTGACAGGCCTTGCCGTAAGCGGCATTCTGCTGACCCTCCATTTTGTTACATTTTTTATGGGCATAAAACTGGGCGGCATTGCGGTGGGCACGCTCGGCTTTGCGTGCTTTCCCGCCTTTACGGCCCTGTTTGAAGCCATAGCCTACCGCGAGCGCCCAAACGCCCGGGAATTGCAGTGCATTGGCATGGTAAGCATTGGGCTTGTGTGCCTGACGCCCTCGTTTTCGCTAGCTGATACTGCAACCCACGGCCTGCTTTGGGGCATTGTTTCCGCTGCTGTCTACGGACTTGTGGCCATTGCAAACCGGCACTTTGCCGGGGGCATGTCTGGCATGCAGACCTGCTGGTGGCAAAATACGGTAATCATCATCTGCCTTCTGCCTTTTGCTGCAGCGGATGTGCCGGGCATCGCCGCTCTGGACTGGCTGTGGATAATCTGTCTGGGCCTTTTGTGCACCGCCCTCGCCTACAGCCTTTACGTAAGCAGCCTCACTGCCCTCAAGGCCCGACAGGCAGCAGTTATTATCACGCTTGAACCTGTTTACGCCATAATTGCTGCGTGGATGCTCTTTAACGATGCTCCCGGTCTGGGCATTTTTGCAGGCGGCGCACTCATACTTGGCGCTGTGTTCAGACTCAGCAGGAGATGATACAAACGGGATTTCTGCTGTAATTAAATTTTTCAATTCCAATAATCACATGAATACATACTACACTACTGCCTTTTCTCCAAAATATTATTACAAAAGATATAAAGTTTATATTGGATTTGACGATTTTTTAAACTAGTAAAAGTGAAAATATTCTAGAGAGATGTGAAGTGTTAACGGAATGCTAATTTTTTTTAACATACGTTATTATCACATCATAATCACAAATGCATCACGAGTTCATTGGAGGATATCATGCCACGTCTGTCATTCAAGAGCGTAAATACTGTTATAGCCGCGCTCATAAGCGTAATCCTGCTTATCGGTGTTTCCATCTTTGTTGTTTACGTTGGCAAATCTTCATACCACATTGTCAACAATACGTCTGTTGGCGGCATGAAGATCATAAACAACAGCCTCATTGCCAACGTCAATGACATGATTGACGCCAATATGAGCATGATCAAGGTTCCGGCGCAGAGCGGTCAGGCAAAAAAAGCCATCGAAGGTAACAGCGCCGAAATGGACGTCCTGATCAAAGCCCTTATCAAAGAATACAAGGGAATCAATTCCATCTTTGTTCTAAATTCGCAGGGCGTTGCTGTTTCCGGCGCATCCTCCAATGGAGAAAATTTTATTGGCAATAACTACAGTGAAAGGGGCTATTTCAAAACTGCCATGCAGGGCAAGGATGCCATTGACCCCAACATCGTTATTGCAAAAACCACAAAAAAAGAAATCTTTGCCATTGCTACTCCAGTTTTTGGCGACACAGGCAAGCCCATTGGCGCTGTATGCGTGACCATGAACTGGCTTGAATATATTAAAAGCCATGTTTTTAACATAACAGTTGCAGACCATGGTTATGCATTTATTATTGATGCCAGCGGTCGTGTTATCGCCCACCCCAAGGCTGATACTCACATGAGCGATGTCAGCAAGCTGGAGTTTGTAATCAAGGCGCTCAAAATCAAGAACGGCTCTTTTGATTACGAATTTCAGGGCAAGGACAAGGTAATTGTTTTTCAAACCATTGAAAGGACAGGCTGGCTTGTCTGCACCTCCGCCTTTACAGACGATCTTGCAAAAGACGCCGTTGAGCAACGCAACATTCTTATTCTCGTTGCCATCGGTATTTTTGTTGTATTGCTGGGCAGCATCATATTTATGGTTCGCCGGATCATTACCGCCCCGCTGAAGAGCATCATGGACTACAGCGCGCAGATTGCGCACGGCGACTTCAAGGCAACGCTCGAGGGCAATTATCGCTTTGAACTGTCTGAACTTGCGGGCAATTTCAAAGAAACGACCGCAGTGCTCAAAAACCGCCTGGGCTTTGCCGATGGCGTATTGCAGGGCATCACCTTCCCCACTCTGGTTGCAGATACAGATGTGCGCATCACCTATGTGAATGACGCCATGGTCAAGCTTGTGGGCAAGAGCGGCAAGCCAGACGAGTATAAGGGCATGGGAGCGGCTGAATTTTTCTACGGGGATGCCAGCAAGCGTACCATCTGCCATAAATGTCTGAGCGAGGGAGTAAACGCACATGGCATTGAAGCAGCAATGACCTTTGCAGACGGCCAGCACAAAAATCTGCGCATTGATGCCTCGCTGATCCGCGATCTGGACGGCAACATTGTGGGTGCAGTAACACTTGTGTTCGACCTGACGGAAATCAAAAAGCAGCAGGCCACCATTGAGCAGCAGCGTGATGCCGTTGCCCAGGTGGCGCAGAACGCCAATGCCATTGCCGACAGGCTTTCCACTGCGACCGAAGAGCTTTCCACACAGGTGGAGCAGGCCAGCCGAGGCGCGGATCAGCAAACGCAGCGCGTTTCTGAAACCGCCACCGCCATGGAGCAGATGAATGCTTCGGTGCTTGAGGTTGCGCGCAATGCGGGCGGCGCCTCCGACACTACCATCAATGCCAAACGCAAGGCGGAGCATGGCGCAGAAGTGGTCAACAAGGTAGTGCAGGGCATCAATCAGTTGCACACGCAGGCCCTGGGCCTCAAGACCGGCATGGCTTCGCTGGGTGATCAGGCCCAGAGCATCGGCCAGATCATGACCGTGATTTCAGACATTGCAGACCAGACCAACCTGCTGGCCCTTAACGCGGCCATTGAAGCAGCGCGCGCGGGCGAAGCAGGACGCGGATTTGCCGTTGTGGCCGACGAGGTGCGCAAACTGGCGGAAAAGACCATGCAGGCAACCCGCGAGGTTGGTTCCGCCATTCAGGGCATACAGAGCGGCACCACGCAGAACATTGATCAGGTCAACCAGACTGTAGACACCATTGAGCAGACCACCGAGCTTGCCGGAACCTCCGGCGAGGCTCTCTCTGAAATTGTGGTGCTGGTGGATCAGGCTGCGGATCAGGCGCATTCCATCGCCGCCGCCGCTGAAGAACAGTCGGCCACCAGCGACGAGATCAACCGCGCGGTGGAGCAGATCAACACCATCAGCGCAGAGACGTCCTCCGCCATGTCGCAATCTGCAAACGCAGTGACGGAACTGGCAAAGCAGGCTCAGGAGCTCAAAAAACTCATTGCGCAGATGGTTTCCTAAAAAACACACAGCGGGGCAGTGCGCAAGCCTGCCCTCCCCTGCAACAAACTCAAAGCCCCTGAATGGTCTACCATTCAGGGGCTTTTTTCGCGCTCTGCCATAACTACAACAGGCACGGCAGACGATAAAAACAAATCAGGCCTGCCGCCGCTCAATGCCTCACCTTGCGGTCAGCACTGAACGAAAGCAGGCCTGAAACATATCTCTAAATATCCTTGATCACATCCTGCATGCTGTAGAGCTTGCCGGGCTTCTGCCCTGCCATCCAGCCAGCAGCGCGGATAGCGCCGCGCGCAAAATTCTCGCGCGAGTGGGCCTGGTGGGTCACTTCAATGCGCTCCCCAGGTCCCATAAAGTACACTGTGTGCACGCCCACCACATCACCGCCGCGTATGGCCTGAATGCCGATCTGCTCCTTGGGGCGAGCGCCGATGATGCCGTCACGGGCGGAGCAGCGCACATCGTTGAGCTTCCAGTCGCGGGCCTCGGCAAGGCATTCGCCAAGGGTCAGAGCCGTGCCGCTGGGGCTGTCCTTTTTGCGGTTGTGGTGCAGCTCCACCATTTCAATATCGTAATCCTCGCCCAGGGCCTTGGTGAGCTGGGGCAGGATGTTCAGCAGCACATTCACGCCGATGCTCATGTTAGAAGCCCAAAAGATGGGAGCTTTGGAGGCAAGGGCGCGCAGTTCGTCCTTTTGCTCATCGGTAAAGCCCGTGGTGCCGATTACAAGGGCATTGCCGGTCTGCGCAACGGCCTTGGCCGATTGCAGGCTCACCGCAGGCGCGGTGAAGTCAATGACCACTGCCCCCGGGAGCTTGGGCAAAAGGGTCGCCAAACTGTCGGAAACAGGGCAGGCAGCGCCCGCAAGAGCGGCTATACGCTCCGGGCTGTCCACCAGCCCCGCAAGGGTGAACTGCGGGTCGGCTTCCACAAGCCCGCTGATGGTTTTGCCCATACGCCCGCTGGCCCCGACCACAATAATAGAAGTGCTCATAGCTTCTCCGTTTCCGTTATTCCGGCTCAATACCGGATTCACGCAACAGGTTTCTGAATTCCGTTTCATCCAGCACGGTTACGCCAAGGGAGCGCGCCTTGTCCAGTTTGCTGCCCGCTTTTTCGCCCGCCACCAGATAGTCCAGCTTCTTGCTGACAGCACCAAGGGGAACAGCCCCGGCGGCCTCGGCCCACTTTTGCGCCGTGCCGCGGGGCACGCTGATGGTGCCTGTAAAAAGGATGGTTTTGCCAGCCAGGGGCCCTTCGGCAAGGGTTTGCGCGCCCTGAGCCGAATCCGCGCCCTTGGGCCACGGGCCGTTCTCCTTGAGCCGCGCAAGCTGCTCGCGGTTGGCTGGGCTGTCAAAGAAGTTGCGTATGGACGAAGCCACTTCCGGCCCCACATCGGGCAGGGCCAGCAGGCTTTCCACCGTGGTATTTTCCAGTTCGTCCAGATCGGCAAAGCGCGCCGCCAAGGTGCGGGCCGTCTGCTCGCCCACGTGGCGGATGCCAAGGGCGCTGATAAGCCTTTGCAGGGTCGCGGTGTGCCGGGCGCTTTCCAGCGAATCCACAAACTTTTGCGCCAGCACCTCGCCCATGCGTTCAAAGCCCAGCAGCTCCTGCACGGTGAGGCTGAACAGATCGGCTGGCGACTGTACGCGTCCGCTGGTCACAAGCTGCTCGATCCACTTTTGCCCCACGCCCTGAATATCAAGCCCGGCCTTGGAAACAAAGTGGGTTATGGAGCGCAGCCGGATGGCGGGGCAAGCCAGATTCTCGCACCGCCAGGCAGCCTCGCCTTCTTCGCGGTACACAGGTTGCCCACAGGCCGGGCATGTGCGGGGAAACTGATAAGGTTCAGCGCCTGCGGGCCGTTTATCCAGCACCGGGCCGACCACTTCGGGGATAACATCGCCCGCGCGCTGCACAATGACGGTATCGCCCACGCGCACGTCGCGCGCGCGGATTTCATCCTCATTATGCAGGGTTGCGCGCGAAACCATGACCCCGCCCACAGCCACAGGCGCAAGCATGGCCACTGGCGTAAGCGCCCCTGTGCGGCCCACCTGAATTTCTATGCCCTCAAGCAAGGTCTGCGCCTGCATGGCCGGGAACTTGAAGGCCACGGCAAAACGCGGCGCGCGCGCCGTAAAGCCGAGCGCCTCCTGGGCTTCAAGGTCGTTCTGCTTTGCCACGGCACCGTCAATTTCCATAGCAAATTCCGGCCTGTTCTCGCGCACCCAGTTCACATATTCTTCTACATCCTGCGGATTCGCACAGAGCTTGCCGTTTGGCGGCGTAAGAAAGCCGTATTCTCTAAGACGGGCCATCAGATCCGAATGCAGGCGGCAGGGCTGCGCCGGGGCCCACTGCGCATCGCCAAGGCTGTAAGCAAGAAAACGCAGGGGGCGCGATTCCGTAACCGAGATATCAAGCTGGCGTAGGGTTCCGGCTGCCGCGTTGCGCGGATTGGCAAAGGTCTTTTGCCCCAGGGATTCCTGCCGGGCGTTGAGGGCGTCAAAATCCTTTTTAAACATCACCACTTCGCCGCGTACTTCAAGCCGCGCGGGAAACGGCCCCTCGCCCCTGAGGCGCAAGGGCACGGTGCGGATGGTGCGCACGGCCTCGGTAACAACCTCGCCCACCTCGCCATCGCCGCGCGTCAGAGCTTCCTGCAACACGCCATTCGCATAGATGATTTCCAGCGCGAGGCCGTCAAGCTTCGGGTCACACCAGAAGGCCTGCGGCAGGGGGCCGTTGACTTCCGTATCCCATGCGCGGCGCATACGCTCCACAAAATCGCGCCACTCTTCCACAGAAAAGACGTTGTCCAGACCGTACATCTGGCGGCTGTGGGCTTTTTTGGCAAGGCCGTCCAGCAGCTTGCCGCCCACGCGCAGGGTGGGCGAATGGGCAGAACGCAGCTCCGGCCAGCGGTCTTCCAGCGCGGCCAGCTCATGGAACAGCGCGTCGAACTGGTCGTCCGAAATTTCCGGCGCATCCTGGGTGTGATACAGATAATTGTGGCGCTCCAGCTCTGCGGCCAGCCAGCGGGCGCGGTTGCGCTCCTCGCTGCTGGGGCCGCCAGCGGGGCCAGTAGCAAAAAGGCTGTTCTGCTCCTGCCTGCCATTGCGTGAATTCTGCGACATGAAAAAACCTTTCTGATGGTCAGCCCGCCGTGCCCTTGTTTGGCTTACGGGCTTTGCGGGGGCACTGCTCACAGGGGCAAGCGCCCCCGTCTATTCGGGCATGGCGATAAGCCTGGCCCGCAAAATGCGGATGCGGTCACGCAGCTCTGCGGCCTGTTCAAATTCCAGATCGCGGGCCGCCTGACGCATTTCCTTTTCAAGCTTGGCAACAAGAACGGCGACATCCTCGGCAGTCAACGGCACTGCGTCTGGCTCGCGCTGTTTACCCTTGCCCTTGCCGCGCCCGCGTCCACCGCCATCTTCCACATACAGGCTATCCAGTGGCGATTCAAGAGATTTGCGGGTGCTGGTGGGCGTGATGCCGTGCTCCTCATTGTAGGCCGACTGCTTGGCGCGGCGGCGCTCGGTTTCGCCCATGGCGGCGCGCATGGAATCGGTGATCTTGTCCGCATACAGAATGACCTTGCCCTGCGCGTTACGCGCGGCGCGGCCAAATGTCTGGATAAGCGAACCCATGGAACGCAAAAAACCCTCCTTGTCCGCATCCAGGATGCACACAAGCGACACTTCGGGTATATCCAGCCCCTCGCGCAGCAGGTTGATGCCCACCAGCACGTCAAATTCCCCAAGCCGCAATGCACGGATGATCTGCATGCGCTCAAGCGTATCAATATCCGAATGCAGGTAGCGCGCCCGCACGCCCATGTTGCAGCAATATTCGGTGAGGTCTTCCGCCATGCGCTTGGTAAGGGTGGTGACAAGCACCCTCTCGCCCAGCGTCACCTTGCCCCGGCATTCGCCCAGCAGGTTTTCCATCTGACCCTTGGTGGGGCGCACCTCCACAACAGGATCCACAAGGCCCGTGGGGCGGATGATCTGCTCCGCCACAATGCCCTGAGCCTGATCCAGCTCATACTTGCCGGGCGTGGCCGACACGTAAACCACCTGATTGAGCAGGTTGGTGAACTCGTTGAACTGAAGGGGGCGGTTATCCAGAGCCGAGGGCAGGCGGAAGCCGTAGTCCACAAGGGTCTGCTTGCGTGAACGGTCGCCCTTGTACATGCCGCCCACCTGCGGAATGGTGATGTGCGATTCATCCACAAAGAGCAAGAAGTCTTCGGGAAAATAGTTGAGCAGACAGGACGGAGGCTCGCCCGGTTTGCGGCCATCCAGGTGGCGGGTGTAGTTTTCAATACCGTTGCAGTAGCCGAGCTCTTCAATCATTTCGAGGTCAAGCTGGGTGCGCTGCTCAATACGCTGGGCCTCCACAAGCTGCCCGTGCTCCTTGAAATACGTGAGCCGCACCGCCAGTTCATCGCGTATGTCGCTGGCAGCCCGCTTGAGGTTGTCCTGCGCGGAAACAAAGTGGCTGGCAGGGTACAGCACTGTTTTGCTCACCTCGGCCAGCACCTCGCCCGTGAGGGGATCAATCTCACGCATGAGGTCGATGTCGTCGCCAAAAAATTCCAGCCGCAGCGCCCGCTCGTGATGGTAGGCGGGAATGATTTCAAGGGCATCGCCGCGCACGCGGAAGGTGCCGCGGTGGAAGTCGTAATCATTGCGCTCGTAGTGCACTTCCACCAGCCGGGTGATGAGCTTGTCCATGGGGAAGTGCTGGCCCACCTCAACGGGAATGACCATTTTGGCGTAATATTCCGGCGAACCAAGGCCGTAAATGCACGAAACCGAAGCCACAATGATCACGTCGCGCCGGGTCAACAGGGCGTGAGTGGCGGCATGGCGCAGTTTGTCGATGTTGTCGTTGATGGACGAATCTTTTTCAATATAGGTATCTGAGGCCGGAACATAGGCCTCCGGCTGGTAGTAGTCGTAATAGCTGACAAAATATTCCACGGCATTGCGCGGAAACAGCCCCCGGAACTCGCCGTAAAGCTGGGCAGCCAGCGTCTTGTTGGGGGCCAGCACCAGTGCCGGGCGGTTGCAGCGGGCAATGACGTTGGCCATGGTAAAGGTTTTGCCGGAGCCTGTAACGCCCAGCAAAACCTGGGAGGGAACCCCGGCCTGAAGATTGTCCACCAGAGCGTCAATGGCCGTGGGCTGGTCGCCCGTAGGCGTGTATGCCGTTTCAAGGCTGAATGGGATGACCTGATTATCTTCCATAATATTATGTTTTGGAGTAAGAGGACAGGATTACATCAATAACGAACGGGAATTGCCATGGAAAAAATCTTCGTACCTTCTCAGATAGATCTGCCCATCGACCGGGTTTTCATTGTGGCCGCAACCCTCAGCACCTTCAAGGGCTGCCGCCATCTGGACGTGCAGATTTTCCGCCCCGGCGCGACTGACGCCGAAGTGGAAGCCATCAAGGGTCTTGGCCTTGTGGCCCCTGCCGACCCTTCCGTTCCGGCAGAAGTGCTGCAAGGCGCTACGGAAGAAGCCGCCCTGCGCTGCGTGCTTGAATCCTTCACTGCAGAAGAAAGCCACGCGCTGGTGGAATACCTTGAAAAGCGCTATGCCGACCAGATTGAAAAAATCACGGTCTGCCCGCTTGATCTGCCCGTGCCCTTTGGCGTTGCGCCTCTGGCAGGCATTGGCGACGGCAAGACCACGGGCTTCATCCGCTTTGACGCGGTGCGCGACTATCCGCTGCCCTTCCCGGCCTATGGTTTTTACGATCTGGCCGCCCAGAAGCCGTCCGGGGAATAACTGTACACAACTCCCCAGGGCAGCCACGGAAACGGCAGACCGCTTCCAGCCATTTCAGGCGTTGCGCAACTTTGCGCAGCGCCTGTTTGCGTTTGCGAGGCAAGGGCGCGCTCAAGTTCGGCCTGAAAAACTGCGCGCGGCAGCATCACGCCGCCCATGCGCATGATGTGCGGCGTTTCCTGCTGGCAGTCAAGCAGGGTTGCTCCGCGCTGGCGCAGCAGGGCCACAAGCCCTGCCAGTGCGGCGCGCGAGGCTTCGGGCTGGGTGTGAAACATGGATTCGCCAAAAAAGGCCCGTCCAAGCGCCACGCCGTACAGACCGCCCACCAGTTCGCCATCGCGCCAAGCCTCAATGGAATGGGCATAGCCAAGGGCGTGCAGGTCTTCGTAAGCGCGCATCATGTCGTCAATAATCCAGGTGCCGCCCTCCTTGTCCCTTGGTGCTGCGCAGGCGCGGATAACCCGCCCGAAAGCGGCGTTGTGGGTCAGTTCAAAAGGATGCAGGCGCAGTTTGCGGGCGCTGCGCGCAGGCAAACGAAAACCCTCAAGGGGCATGACGCAGCGGGGATCCGGCGACCACCATAGGATGGGCATTCCCTTGGAGTACCAGGGAAAAATCCCACGGCTGTAGGCAGCAACCAGACGTTCTGGCCGCAGATCGCCGCCCAGACACAGCAAGCCGTCTTCACGGGCTGATTCCGGCGGCGGAAATTGAGAGGCCAGTGCTGTAAATGCCCCGATCATAGCGTCCTTTGCCGACAGAGTACCATTTGAATATTTGGGGGATGGGGCAGATGCCCTTGAAAACAGCGTCAACGCAAACGGGCCGGGACTGCCGCATTCGGCAACAGCCCCGGCCCGCCTTTGTGCATATAATCAGGCGTCTACAGGCACCGGTTTGCGGCTTTTTGCCGCGCTGCCCTCATGTTCAAGGGCCAGTTCTTCGCCCTTGACTGTCAGCTTTGCGCTGCCGCCCTTTTTGAGCGAACCAAAGAGCAGTTCGTGCGCCAGACGGTCTTCCAGCTCCGTGCGCAGCAGACGACGCAGAGGCCGCGCCCCCATGGAGGGATCAAAACCCTTGCGGGCCAGCCACTTGCGGGCGGTCTCCGTGAGTGTAAGCGTTACGCCGCGCTGCTCAAGACTGGTGCGAATTTCGCCCACAAACTTGTCCACAATGCGCAACATCATGGGTTCTGTGAGGCTGCCAAAGGGAACAAGCGCGTCCAGCCGGTTGCGGAATTCAGGGCTGAAGGTGTTTTCCACAGCCTTAAGGCCTTTGTGCGCCGCATCCTGCGGGGCCGTGCCGCCAAAACCCATGGCGGGCCGCGACATTTCAAAAGCCCCGGCATTGGAGGTCATGATAAGGATAACGTGCGAAAAGTCCGTCTTGCGCCCGGTATTGTCCGTCAGCGTGGCGTAATCCATTACCTGGAGCAGCACGTTGAAGATATCCGGGTGAGCTTTTTCCACTTCGTCCAGCAGCACCACGGAATACGGGGCCTTACGCACGGCCTCTGTCATGAGCCCGCCCTGATCAAAGCCCACATAGCCCGGAGGCGCGCCAATGAGACGCGAAACAGAGTGCTTTTCCATGTATTCGCTCATGTCGTAGCGCAGAAATTCCACGCCCATGAGCTTGGCAAGACTGCGGGCCACTTCCGTTTTGCCCACGCCCGTTGGCCCGTAGAACAGGAAGGCACCTGCGGGGCGCTGCTCCTGCCCAAGCCCGGCGCGGGCGCGCAAGATGGCACGCACGGTCAGCTCTATGGCTTTTTCCTGCCCGAACACAAGACTCTTGAGGTCTTTTTCAAGCGTTGCCAGCTTGTTGCGTTCCTTGCCAGAGACAGTGCGCACGGGTATGCCCGCCATGCGGGCCACAATACGCTCCACATCGGCCACGCTGACCAGCGGGGCATCCTTGCCGCTCTTTTTGGCAGGCTTTCCGGCAGGTGTTACGCCACGGCCCAGGCGCACGGCTGCGCCAGTTTCGTCCAGCACGTCAATGGCCTTGTCGGGCAGCAGGCGGTCGCGCACATGCCGCGCGGTAAGATCCACCATGGCCTTGAGGGCCGCAGGGCTGTAGCGCACGTGGTGATACTGCGCATAGCGCGGCTCAAGCCCTTCAAGAATACCAAGGCATTCTTCCGTGGTCGGCTCGGTAAGGTCAATGCGCTGAAACCGGCGGGCCAGCGCGCGGTCTTTTTCAAAATGGTTGCGGTATTCCTCGTAGGTGGTGGAACCAATGCAGCGGATTTCGCCATTGGCGAGCACGGGCTTGAGCAGGTTGGACGCGTCAAGCGAGCCGCCAGAGGTGGAACCAGCCCCCACGATAGTGTGGATTTCGTCAATAAACAGGATGCAGTCGGGCTGCTCCTTGAGCTTTTGCACCACGGCCTTGAGACGGCCTTCAAAGTCGCCCCGGTAGCGGGTGCCAGCCAGCAAAAGGCCCATATCAAGGGCATAAAGCTTTGTTTTGGCAAACATTTCAGGCACGTTGCCTTCCACAATGCGCAGGGCAAGGCCCTCGGCCAGGGCTGTTTTGCCAACGCCGGGGTCGCCCACAAAGAGGGGGTTGTTCTTGCGGCGGCGGCACAGAACCTCAACCGCGCGGTCAAGTTCCGCTGTGCGGCCCACGAGGGGGTCAATCTTGCCTTCTTTTGCGCGGGCCGTAAGCTCAACGGTATACTGGGCCAGAGGATCTGGCTTGGCTTCGCCGTCTCCTGCTTCGGCCCCGGCTTCCACGCCGCGCGAGCCAGAGCCTTCATCAAGCCCGTGCGAAATGAAGGTCAGCACGTCCAGCCGTTCAACGCCCTGTTTGCGCAGATAGAAGTGAGCGTAGCTTTCCTCCTCATCCATGATGGAAATGAGCAGATCGCCAAGCTCCACAGCATCGCGCCCGGAGGAGCGGATGTGCTCCAGCGCGCGTTCAAGCACGCGCTGTACACTGTCCGTCTGCGAGACTTCGTGCTTTTCCGCCAGGGAAACGGGTTCCAGTTCCTTGTTGAAAAATTCCTCAAGCTGCTCGCGCAGCACAGGCACGCTTGCCCCGCTGCCCTCAAGAATGATGCGCCCCTTCATGCTGTTGGTCAGCGCAAAGAGCACATGCTCCACAGTCAACAGATCATGCCGTCGCCGGTGGGCTTCCATGAGGGCGTCCCGAATGACCAACTGAACATTTTTACTCAACATAGGCTTATCTCAATGGATTTTTTCCATGGTGCATTTAAGGGGATACCCTGCCGCCCGCGCCGTGTTGTGCACACGCCGAACCTTGGCCTCAGCTACTTCAAGGGTGTATACGCCGCACTGGCCTACCCCGCGCTGGTGTACCGCCAGCATGATGGCCGTGGCTTCTTCGGCGGTTTTGTGGAAAATGCCGCACAGTACCGACACCACAAACTCCATGCTTGTATAGTCGTCATTGTGCAGGAGTACCCGGTAGCGATCCGGTTCCTTAAGTTTTTTTTCCACGATTACGCGGCTGTCGCCGCTGGTTTGATTGTCGGGGATAAAAGACATGCATGGCTCCCAAGACGTTTCAGCTCTGCCGCGATGAATCCGCGTCGACATCGGCCTTTTCGGTCAGGCCCAGCACTGTGCGCCAGTGCGCCCTCTGCGCTTCGTCAAACACAAAGGAAAGCTGTTTCGGCTTGTTGTTTTGCCGCAACCATTCCTGATGCAGCTCATGATAACTTTTGATGCTTATTTCGGCATTGTCAAGGTTCAGACGCTTCTCGACCCTTGCAATATCCTGCGCCCGGCCTTCCAGCTCAACCACCTGGGCAAAGGGCAGCGCGTCCAGCTCCACTTCCACGGTGTCCATGCGCCATGGCTCGCGAACTTTTTCGTACCGGGCCGCCACCGTATAGCCCAGACCCTCCAGAATGCCCCGCAGGGCCGCGCCATCGGCAACTTCCGTTTCGCGCTCCTCGCGCACCTTGAAGCCGCCGTCTTCCATGGCGGGCAGCTTGAGCGTGATCAGGTGGCGCGTTTTGTCCTGCCATTCCTGACTGCGCAAACGCAGCAGTTTGCCGCCAGTGACCAGCGCTCCCTGGACAGTGTCAAACACCCAGTTGCACTCAAAATGCGCGCCAAGGCAGTGCGCCCCGTTGTCCACAAGCGCCTGACGGAGGGTTTGCAGATCCACATGCAGATATTTGCGTTCAATCTCAAGTCCCATGACCGCCGCCCTTACTTGCGATGAAACAGTTTTTGCTGCAAGGCGGCTATGGTGCTGATGCCGCCCTGCTCCGCAGCCGGGTGCACAATGGGGTCAAAGCCCAACCGCCGCGCCTGCGTGAGGCGCAAATCCTGCGCGGATACGGGCCGCACCTGCCCGTTGAGATCCACCTCGCCCCATAGCACGCTCTTTTCCGGCAGCGGAACATCATAATACGACGAAAGCACCGCAGCCACCAGCGCCAGATCAAGCCCCGGCTCGCTCAGCTTCATGCCGCCGCCTACCTTGGCGTAAATATCCACCTGACCAAAGTTGAGTTTGAGCCTTTTTTCCAGCACGGCCAGCAGCAGATGCAGGCGGGCCACGTCAAAGCCAAGGGCCGCGCGGCGTGGGATGCTCAAAAATGTGCGGGAAACAAGGGCCTGCACCTCCACTGCCAGCGGGCGCTGCCCGTCCACGGCCATGACCACGGCAGTGCCGGATAGCGAAGGATCGCGCTGACCCAGAAAAAACGTGGATGGATCGTCCACAATCTGCATGCCCGAGGCTTCCATGCGAAAGACCAGCAGTTCCTCATTGGGGCCAAAACGGTTTTTGAACACGCGCAACAGGCGGAACATCTGGCGGCGGTCGCCCTCAAGCGAAATAACGGTGTCCACCATGTGTTCCAGCAGGCGGGGGCCAGCCAGCACGCCATCCTTGGTCACATGCCCCACCAGAATCAGGGTGCATGACAGGCGGCGGCAGGCTTCGAGCAAGGTTGTTGCCACAGCCCGCACCTGACTGACGTTGCCCGGCAGGCCATCGGCCTCAAGGCTTGTGAGGGTCTGCACCGAATCCACCACCAGCAGGGCTGGTGGCGCGGCATTGGCAGCTTCGAGCACGTCCTCCACGCGGGAGGTGGCGATGGCCATCAGATTATGATCCAGCATGCCAAGCCGCTCGGCCCGGCCCTTGATCTGCGGCAGGGATTCCTCCCCGCTGGCATAGAGCACGCGCCTGCCCTGCGCCGCCACAAGCCCCGCCACCTGGAGCAGCAGGGTTGATTTGCCGATGCCCGGCTCGCCGCCCACCAGTATTGCCGCACCGGGCACAAGGCCCTTGCCCAGAACGCGGTCAAGGGCTTTCAGGCCGCTGCCGTAGGGCGCATGTCCGGCATCTTCCACATCCCGCAAGGCAATGGGGCGGCTGGAGGAATCGGTGGCAGCCCGGGGCCTGTTGCCGCCGGGGGCGGATTTGGGCTGCACAGCCGCCTGAAGCGTATTCCACTCGTGGCAGTTGGGGCATTGCCCACGCCACTGCATGGTTTGTGAGCCACAAGAAGAGCATATATAAATTTCACGTGTTTTCGACATGAATAAAGCCTACGGAAAAAGTACACAGGGCGCAAGGCGTGGGCGCTCGGGCAATGCCGCCTCCCCCTGACACGCCCCTTGCAAGGCTGGCGCAATAAAAAATTCCGGCGAGATTAAAACAGCATCGCCCGTTGTTGAACGGAGCCTTGCGCGGGCAACCGTGTCAACAACGGGCGATGGTATACAGCCGTATAATTGCGGCCTGTGGCGTCAACCGGAGCAGGTGGTCATTTTCAGCCACATTCTGCTCTGGAGTATGGATAGTTGCAAACTTGGCAGTTGCCCCAGCCTAGCCCTTGGAGCCACGCTTGGAGGCCTTGAGGGGGTTGACCTTCTTGGTGGAAGCGGTCTCCACCTGAATGCGGTGCTGGTTTGCGGCAACCAGAGCATCCACATCCAGCCCGAGGGCGGCAAGCCTCTGGGGCATTTCCTTGCGCACACCGCTATAGCGGTTGCGGTCGGCAATGGGGCGCCCCACAAACTGGGCTGTGGTCAGATACAGGCCCCTACTGTCGATGGCCAGCACGGCCTCCGCTCCATTTTCCTGAACGGTCTGGATCATCATTTCCTGCGTTGTTCCAAAACGGTTATACATGTTACCTGTTCTCCTGTATGCCTTTGCGGCGGTAAACAGTGCGGCCCGGTTGAGGGCAACAGGCTCCATTATACGAAAAAGAATTTCAAAGTCAACATAAAAAAGAAAAATATTAGGGCGTTGCATCTTATGCAGGTACAACTACATGAATTATCAGCGCAAAAAACGAAAATATGGATACAAAAAATGCGTAATAAGGAGCGCGTAAACGCGGGGCATCAGGAGTGAGGACGCACCAAACAGTCCGCGCCATCCTCAGCGCTGCAACTGCCTGCCAATACACTGCGGTTGCGCCCCTGAGCCTTGGCGCTGTACAATGCTTCATCCGCCCTTTTGAAGGCTTCGTCAAACGACATATTGCAACAGCCACGGACCAGCAAGCCGCCCAAAGAGATGGTTACGACCTTGTCTGCCCCATCGGGATGCTGGAGGCGCATACCCTCCACAGTCTTTCGGATCTTTTCCATGAGGGAAACAATCTGCCGCTCCTCTGACGCGCTGGCCAGCACGGCAAACTCCTCCCCACCGATGCGAAAAACCCTGTCGCCCCGGCGGGACAGACGGGTGCTCACACTTCTGGCGATTTCGCGCAGCACATGGTCGCCCGCCTGATGCCCAAAGGCATCATTCAGCCGTTTGAAATGGTCGATGTCGAACAGCACCAGCGAAAAGGGCACGCCAAGCCGCATGCTCTGAGCAAACCATGCTTCGGCCATTTCATCAAACATCCTGCGGTTGAGCAGCCCGGTCAGGGAATCGTGCTGCGCCTGAATCCGCAAGGTATCATTAAGTTTTTGCAAGGTTTTGCGCAAATACCTGTCGCGCAGCAGGTTCACTGTGGTACCGATTATGACAGCAAAGCCAAGCACAAAAAAAATAAACGTGGTAGCAAGGTGCATGCGGAAGCTTTCCGCAAGGTCGGCCAGCAGAGGGCCAAGGCCCTCAAAACCGTATACACTGAGGCCCTCCTTACTTATGCGGACAGTCTTGCACAAGTAGGGCGGGCCACCGGGGCTGAGCTCCCATGCATCGTAGCCGTCCACATCCACTTTGCGCAGATACATGGGCTCAAGACTTTCGCGCTGATAGCGGAGCAGACTCTTGGCCGGGGCAAGCAAGGCGGCACTCTCGCCAGGCACGACGCGCAGCATGTTCCCCGGCGAATCGGAGAGCACCACCACGCCCGCCTTGTCCGTAACAAAACCCGTGGGCAGGTAAAGCTGCTGCGCAAGCGTGTCCGTATCAACCTTGAGCACAGCCACGCCAAGGTAGCCGTCAGGTCCGCTTACCGGCGCAGCAAAGTGGAACCCGGAAATGGTCGAAACCCGCCCTACAACAAACTGCACCGAGCTTTCCCCGGCCATGGCGCGGATAAAATAATCACGGTCGGCAAGGTTAACGCCCAGGAGATTTTTGGGCATTCCGGCGTCGTTGGAAGCAACGCACACGCCGTTTTTATCAAGCAGAAACGCACGGTGCAGACGGAGCGTGTCACCTACGCTCTGCAGGTAGCGGGTGCATTCCGCAAAATCACCCTTGCCCTTCAGAGCTGAAATAATGCGCGAATCTGTAGCTAGAAGTACGGTAAGTTTTTTGATTGTATCAAATTTAAGGTCTGCCATTTCAGCAACGCGCTGAACACGTTGCGACAGGGAATATTCTGCTTCATCAACTGCAACTATAAAACTTTCTGAACGCCAGTGTAACGCGACAAACAGTGAAAATAATGCAGCAAAAGGAAGCGATATAGACCAAAGCAAAAATATTGTTCGCGTTGGGCGTTCTTCAATTTGGGTTCTGAGCAGACCGAGCAGTGATTTCATACACAAAAACCCATATTCACACGCTATATTCCCTTGCGTTTAGTCGTAAAAAAATCCCTGCCGCACTTTCATCAATTTGTGCGCGCTTGGCAACTAAAAAGACAACTGCTGCATATAAAACTTTTCATAACCACAGTGAAACAATTACATTTGCTATTTACAGTTTTACGTAAGATTCTGAAATACTACAATCTACTACATCAATACAACCTGCACCATCACCTTTCAGTAACGGTTTGTAATATGTAATCAACAAAACGTTGCTGACTGCTGTCGGCAACTATCAGCACAAAGCACGTGAAATTTTTTTGTCATCTCCCGCGCTTTGCATTATTATTCCCGCAGCAGCCAGCAGTAAAAGAAAAGGCAGCTATTCTTCCATCATATTCTCGGCAAAGTGCTGCTCTGCCCACTGCGCCACACGCCTCTGCATGTCACCCAGTTGCGCATCGTCGAGTTTAAGCCCGGCAGCAGAGGCATAATTGACCACATAGGCATAGGGATCAGACTCAAATCTGTATTGATCCTTGTTATTCCGGATATTGTCAGTCATGGCCTTTTCAAGCCAGTCCATCATTTCCTGGGCCGTAGCGAACACATGCCCTCCGGCCAGATCATTGGTTTGCTGGTACATACATCCTCCGGGGTAACTGGTTAGAGCGGCCATCCTTGCAGGAGACTGCTTTTTGCCATTTAACGGCAGTATGGCTTTTTTATCAATGCGCCCGAGCGCATGCCCGATGGCAGAAACATGGCGCTGGACTTTCACGCACTTGCACTGCATCATAGCCTAATACGGTCAGCTTGCAGGGCATGCAGCCGCTGCAAACATCTATAAGCACTTTTTCCCGACATTATTCATGCTCAGTTCTACACGTACCACTACCGACGGTTCCTCAACCGATGGGCGCGCCCACGCGCACCGGAAGTTTTCTTCATTGCTGTTCGACAGGCAGGACCACAAACTCATCCAGATGGTGAACTCCTTTGTGGACGCCCGCGCCCAGGATCACGCCCTGCGCCAGCCCGAATCGGGCCTGCACCCCCACGGCATCATTGAAATGACCTCTTCGCACGGCCTGCGCCTTGCCAGCGCCGTCATCGTGCTGCTGGAAAGCCTGGAGGCCGGCGGCCCCAGCGAAAGATTACAGGCCCTGCGCCGCCTGCACGACGAGGTTCTGTACTCCACGCATTCCTCCCTGCAAAATAATACAGCGCGCGTGCTGGTGCAGATCATGAAAGACCTCGTGCGCTCGCACAACGATGCCAGCCACCAGCTGCCCCTCGCGCACGAATTTCATCAGGCCGTGCGCGGCACGCCGCGCATTGTGCGGGCATTGCTGCGCAAATACCACCTGCTTGAAATGCCGGAGGAGTGGAATCAGCACGCCTTTGACCACCACGTGCACGACGCCAACACCAAGGGCCGCAAAAACCCAACCCATCTGGTCATGGATGCGTGGATCAAGGGCATCCGTTTTTTAACGGTAATCTACTATAATACCGTTGATCCCGAAGCTGCCCAGGAACTGCTACGCGCCGCGCGCATCATGGACATTACGGTGCGCATCGGCATTGAGTTCAAGGCCACGTTCCGCGACAAACTGGTGGAATTTACATGGTCGCCGCTCAATACCGAAACATCCAGGGCTTTTGACAACCTGCTGCACCGCAAGGACATTGCAGACGCCCTGCGCAAGTACGCGCCCGTCAACGACTGGATGCGCGCTTACGTGCTCAAGCTCCTGCGGGCCTGGAACGAGAGGCACGCCGCCTCGCTGGCTGCCCGCTGGGATATGCCCGCGCCGGAGCCTATCAAGGAAGAGGCTTTTCTTGCCTATGTGGGGCAAAAACAGCCGTCCTCGCTGCATCTTGCCGAATTTATTTATCATCAGCTTGATCCCATGCGGCAGTTGCGCGGCGAACGCCTGCGCGAGGCCCTGACTGCGGAAACGAATCCCGCACGGGCGGCCAAACTGCGCGAGAGCCTGACAGAACTGACCGACATGGTGCCCGACATGCTGCGCGATGACTGGCTCGGCCCGGAGGCCAACCCGGAGATCGTGTTCCCGTACAAGCCGCACAAGGATTTGCCCGCCATTTTGCAGCAGTCGCCGGAATTTTTGCTGGAAAACATCTATCCGCTGCACCCCTGCCAGATTGTGCTCAACCTTGCAGGGCTGACGGAACAGGACGTGCTGGAGCTGCTGTGGCTGGGCCGTGGACGCATTACCCACCTTGAGCTTTTTAACCTGCGCGAGTGGACTGCCGGTCAGCTTGCCCATGTGGAAGAAATCAACACCCTGCAAAGGGCTGTGAACGAAGGCAGCACCCCGAGGCTCAAGCAGGTCATCCGCAGCATTATGAGCAAGGAACCCAAGGATTCTGCGCGCATGCCTTTGTTTCAGGATATCTTGGGGCATATTCCACAACTGCAGGAATTTTATGCGCTTTCGCCGCTGGGTTCGCGCATCGGCACAGATTCCACCAGCCGCTCGCACCACACTCACGGCATGGGGCTTGTGTTTGTGGAAACGCTCCCCCCCAAGGCCCGCGCCGTTCTGCGCCGCGAAGACAATGCCCTGCGCCTCACACTGCCCGTGCATACGGATATTTACCGCTTCACGCACTACCATGAGCCCGTGCAGCCGCAACCATGGTGGCAGCGCCTGCTCAGGCGCATTCCCGGCCTTGGCAATCTGGGCTGCCACCGGGTGCGCGGCTGGGGCCTTGAAAAAAACACCACCAGCGTGGGGCATGACGGCAACCTTGTGACCCTGGGCGGTGTTGACGCCAAGGGCGTGAACCGCGAAATGCAGCAGACGCCCGGCCCGGAAAAAAGGGAAATCCCCTTCTGGTCGCCCGAATACATGAACAGCGACATTGTCAATGTTCTCAAAATTCTGGCGGGTTTTTTGCCCGCGCAGTGGGCCTTCAGCTACGTGGACGGCTGGTGGGTGCTCACGTGGTTTGGTGCGCTCATATGGTTTGCCATTACAGCGGTGCGCAACGTGGGGCAGGCTGTTGTGGGCGGCGGGGCCTTTACCAGATCGGTGCTTGTGCCGTGGAAACGCTATGTGAGCTGGAGCCGCATGGCCGATTCGCTGTTCTACACGGGCATATCCGTTCCGCTGCTTGAGGTCGTGGTGCGCCTGTGGCTCTTGCAGGACTTCATGGGTCTGACAGTGCAGGACAACGCGCTTGCAGTCTATACAGTCATAGCCATGATCAACAGCGCCTATATTTCAGGGCACAACATTTACCGCGGCCTGCCCAAGGAAGCCATAGTCGGCAACCTCTTTCGCAGCGCGCTTTCCATTCCGCTGTCCATGCTCATGGGGCAAGGCTTGCTGCTCTGCTTTACCGCAATGCACCTGCCTGATCCCATAAACCTGATGCAGAACTGCGCGGCCATTGTTTCCAAGTGCTCGTCCGACATGGTGGCGTCCATCATCGAAGGTTTTGCCGATCGCAACATGTATCTGCGCATGCGGCAATGCGATTACGACAGCAAGTTCACGCAGATATACAAAAGCCTGACGCGGCAGGAGCTGCTGTTCCCCAGCAAAGACCTTGAAACAATGCTGCAAGACCCTGCGGAATACTGGCGCATGCTGTACGGCAAAGACCGCGCAGCAGCGCGGCAAATAGTGACGCATCTTCTGGACATGATGTACATGTGGTATTATCAGCCACGCGCCCGGGAGGTATTCTGGCGCAAGCTGTGCGCCCTGCCGCAGGAGGAACGGCGCATTGTCATTGCCATGCACGCCCTGCTCTCGCTCGAACGGGAAATCAGCACCCTCATTCTTGAGGGCCTGCTGAAAAAAGATTTTGCCCGCGCATTGGCCTTTTATCTGCAAAATAACAGAACCTATGTGAAGGAACTCCGCCGCGAGGCGCGGTTAAAGCTGGGCGCATGCCCCTGCCTGTGCTGACCCACACGGGCAAGGACAAGAAAAGGAACTGACTTTGGAGCAAGTCGAGCTTGACTGCGCGCCCTTGCTCCGGTAGTGCTCCTTGCCCAAAGTATTGAGCGCGGTTGCGCCGCAGAGAAAAAGGCATCCGGAGCGGGGTCAAACTCAACATACTTGATTTGTTTGATTTTTTATTTTTTTTATAAAAAAAGTAAAAAAATCAGTCCAAACCCCTTTTCAAGCTCCGAGCGCGTCTTATTTCTATGCCGGTGCGGAACTGAAGCGAAGTGAAACTGGCTTCGGTTCATAACGCGCAATATTTCCAGCGCGGCCACAGTGATGCGGCCGCTGCTGCGTCCTAGATGGACAATAATAATATCATTTCCGGGAGGATTTGACGTCATGAAGCTGAAGCCCCTTAACGACCGTGTGCTGGTCAAACGCCTTGAATCCGAAGAAAAGACCGCCGGTGGCCTGTTTATCCCTGATACGGCCAAGGAAAAGCCTTCCAAGGGTCAGGTTGTTGCTGCCGGTCCCGGCAAGGCTGGGGAAAATGGCGAACGCGTCGCTCTGGCTGTGAAAGCGGGCGACATGGTGCTGTTCAACAAGTATGCTGGCACCGAAGTCAAGCTGGACGGCGTTGATCACCTTGTGATGCGCGAAGAAGACATTCTCGCCATTATTGACTAACTCCCACTGCTGCCGAATTATATTTCAGGAGGAAAATTTCCAATGTCCGCTAAAGAAATTCTTTTTGACGTTAAAGCCCGTGAAAAACTTGCCCGTGGCGTCGACAAGCTCGCCAATGCCGTTAAAGTGACCCTTGGCCCCAAGGGCCGCAATGTCGCCATTGAAAAGTCCTTCGGCGCTCCCGTCATCACCAAGGACGGCGTGACCGTGGCCAAGGAAATCGAACTGACCGACAAGTTCGAAAACATGGGCGCCCAGCTCGTCAAGGAAGTGGCCTCCAAGACCTCTGACGCCGCTGGCGACGGTACCACCACCGCCACCATTCTGGCCCAGGCCATCTACCGCGAAGGCACCAAACTTGTGGCCGCTGGCCGCAACCCCATGGCCATCAAGCGCGGCGTGGACAAGGCTGTTGAAGCCCTGATCGCCGAGCTGTCCAACCTGGCCAAGCCCACCCGCGACCAGAAGGAAATTGCCCAGATCGGCACCATTTCCGCCAACTCCGACGCCACCATCGGCAACATCATCGCCGAAGCCATGTCCAAAGTGGGCAAGGAAGGCGTGATCACCGTTGAGGAAGCCAAGGGTCTGGAAACCACCATGGACGTGGTGGAAGGCATGCGCTTTGACCGCGGCTACCTCTCCCCCTATTTCGTGACCAACACCGAAAAGATGGTCTGCGAAATGGACAATCCTTACATCCTCTGCACCGAGAAGAAAATCTCCAGCATGAAAGACATGCTGCCCGTGCTTGAGCAGGTTGCCAAGGTGAACCGTCCGCTCATGATCATCGCTGAAGACGTGGAAGGCGAAGCCCTTGCCACTCTGGTGGTCAACAAGCTGCGCGGCGCCCTGCAGGTTGTGGCCGTGAAGGCCCCCGGCTTCGGCGACCGCCGCAAGGCCATGCTTCAGGATATCGCCGTGCTGACCGGCGGCCAGGTGGCTTCTGACGACACCGGCTCCAAGCTTGAAAGCATGACCCTTGCCGAACTTGGCACCGCCAAGCGTATTGTCATCGACAAGGAAAACACCACCATCGTTGACGGCGCTGGTAAGGGCGACGACATCAAGGCCCGCGTGAAGCAGATCCGTGCCCAGATTGAAGACAGCACCTCTGACTACGACCGCGAAAAGCTCCAGGAACGCCTGGCCAAGCTCGTGGGCGGCGTGGCCGTTGTGCATGTGGGCGCTGCCACCGAAGTGGAAATGAAGGAAAAGAAAGACCGCGTTGAAGACGCCCTGAACGCCACCCGCGCTGCCGTTGAAGAAGGCATCGTGCCTGGCGGCGGCACTGCGCTGATCCGCGTTTCCAAGGTGCTGAACGACATCAAGCCCGCCGACGACGACGAACTTGCTGGCGTGAACATCATCCGCCGTTCCATTGAAGAACCCCTGCGCCAGATCGCCCACAATGCCGGCTTTGAAGGCTCCATCGTGGTCGAAAAGGTTCGCCAGGGCAAGGACGGCTTCGGCTTCAACGCCGCCACCGGCGAATACGAAGACCTCATCAAGGCTGGCGTTATCGACCCCAAAAAGGTTACCCGTACAGCCCTGCAGAACGCCGCTTCCGTGGCTTCCCTGCTGCTGACCACCGAATGCGCCATTGCTGAAAAGCCCGAACCCAAGAGCGCGGCTCCTGCCATGCCCGACATGGGCGGCATGGGCGGCATGGGTGGCATGGGCGGCATGTACTAAGCCAGCCCTACGGCTCATACGTTTGAATAATGAAAAAGGCTCCCGCGAAAGCGAGAGCCTTTTTCATTGCGTTGACGAAGTCTACGTAACCAGAAAACAGGAGCAGGCTGCGGCTTGCCCCGCGGATAATGCTCCGGCGTCAGCCGCCCTCCCCTCAAAAAGCTCAAAACAAATCTATTCTATACCTGGCGGGCTTCAGGGTTGAGACAGTTGGCGGGCAGCTTGCCGTCAAGCGCTGCAAAAATCTTTTCCGCACTGCTGCGCCCCATGTTTCTGAATCCGTCCATGGTCGCCGCCCCCTTGTGCGGGGTCATCAGCACGTTGGGCAGATCGCAGAGAGCAGGAAGCACCAGCGGTTCGTCTTCAAACACGTCCAGCCCGGCCCCGGCTATCACGCCGTTTTTCAGGGCGCTGGCAAGAGCGGCCTCGTCCACAACCTTGCCACGCGCTGTATTGATAAGGATGGCATGGGGCTGCATGAGTTCAAGCTCCCTGCTGCCGATATATTTTTCCGTTTCCGGCGTCAGCGGCATGTGCAGGCTGACAAAGTCGGACTGACGCAGCAGATCATCCTTGCTGACGTAGCGCGCGCCCGTACTGGCCTCAAAATTTTCGTTGCGGTGACGCGCGGTGTAAAGCAGCGACATGCCAAAGCCTGCGGCCCGGGCTGCCACGGCTTGCGCAATACGCCCGCTGCCCACGAGGCCCAGTGTTTTGCCAGAAACGCGCAAGCCCAAGTTGACCGTCATGGGCCAGGGCCTTTCTCCGCTACGCACAAAGGTGTCGCAAGCGCGCAGTTTACGCGCCACGCCGAGCATGAGCGCAAAGGCCATATCAGCTGTGTCATCGGTGACAAAGCCGGGATTGTGCGTCACCCATATGCCGTTGCGGGTGGCAGCGGCAATATCCACATGATCAAAGCCGACGCCAAAGCAGGAAATGATCTTGCAGGTCGGGGCCATGGCATCAATGACATCCGAGGGCAAGGCCACCACCGGCGAAAGAACGCCATCGCAGCCGCGTACCGCTTCAACCAGCTTTTCGTGCGGCAAACCGCCGCCGGGGCCCATCTCCACATCACAGCGGGTTTGCAGCAATTCAAGCGCCTCGGGCACCACCGTGCGCGGAACAAAAATTTTTGGTCTGATCATGAACTCTACTCCAGAATACGAAAAACTTGGGACAAACAGGGGCGCAACTCGCCGGATAGTCCAGCGCAATCACCTGCTTTTGTAGTAAGCAGCTAGGGATGCAATAGCAAGGAAGATAAAGGGATGCCCCCGCGCCGCACTTGGCGCAAAGGCACAGCCAGCGTACAGGTTTCTCTGGAAGGCAGCACCGGGAATGTGTGCTGAAAAAACTCTAACAGCCCGGAGGCAAAGGCCTGTCGAGCAACGAGGCCATGTCGCCGCCCAGTTTTTCCCTGAGGGCCGAGGCACGCTCCTGCTCCAGCATGATCATGTCCACCTGTCGGGTATGGATGAGCAGATAGCCGAGCATGCGGGTTTTTTGCAGAATATCGGCAGCGGGGAAGTTTTCCGCCACCGCAAAGAGCGAATCGTCCTTCACATCAGCACGGAAGCCATGCGCCTCCAGTAAATCGGCCACCATGCGGGCGCGCAGGCGGCGGCGCTGGCGGTCGGCGGCACCGCCCTTGAACTGGAAGCTCACAAAATTTTCATGATTGTTTGCGCCAGCCAGGCTTTCCACCGTACAGAAGTGATAGCCGTAGCGGGCCTGCAAAATCATGTAATTATCAGAAATGATAAAAAAGTTTTTGTTGGACATGGCATTGGGCGCAGTGCTTTCCAGATCCGGATTCATGGTGCTTTCAAGCATCACGCTCATGAAGCCCGAGGCGCTTGCCGCTGGCGGCCCGGCCCAGGGCACGGCCACCATGCCGTCCCACAGCGCCAGCATGGGCGTACTGGCAATATCGGCGATATCCACCACCGCGCCGCCCACATGTCGCCTGAAACCGCCGCCCATGTCCACAATCCAGTACTGAAGCTTGACCCCGGCCTTGAGCTGCTTGCCCATGCGCTGGTTGACGTCCGAGCCTTCCTCAAACATGAGCTGCACGGATTTTTCGTGGCAAAAACGGGTGATGTCGTGCAGGGTTTGGCAATGTTCCGGCGCAAATTCCGGCGATTCCGGATCCAGCAGATGCAGGGGAACCATCAGGGTCGCCAGGGCCTCAAGCCGCTGGTGCACCGGGCTGCCTTCCATGAGATTGGGCGGCTCCGTCACCTGAGCGGCAAGCTCGGGATTCAGCCCCGCGAATACGGCGCAGCGCACGGCATCCAGAGTGGCGTCTCCGGCGTTGTCCAGCAGGCTACAGGCATTGGGCAGGCTGAACACGGCTGGCAGACGGTACTCACGCGCCACAGAGGCCAGATGGCCCGCCATGCCGCCCGTCTCGCTGACCATGCCGGATGCGCGCGAAAGCAAGGGCGCCCAGCGGGGCAAGGCCCGCTCAACCACCAGAATGCCGCCCTTGGGGAAGGAAAGCATATCCGCTTCCTTGCGGGCCACAAACACAGGCCCCATACCCACGCCGGGGCTTACGGCAACGCCCCCGCAGGCCAGCATGGAAAGCCCTTCGGGCAGATTTTCCGACAGGATTTTGCACTCGCCCGATCCCACCGCTGCGGCGTCCGCAACATCGGCGCGGCTTTCCGTGGCAGCATCCGCTTCGTGCAGGGGGCGGCTTTGCAGCACCACAATGCGCCCGTTGCGGGAATCAAGCGCCCACTCCACATCCTGCGGTTCGGCGTAGTATTCTTCCAGCGCCAGCGCAACCTGTGCAAGGTCTGCGGCCTGCGCATCCGTAAGGCTGGCTGGCACGCCAGCAAGCCCGACGAGAGTCTTGCTGATAGGCTGCGGCGGATTGGTGCGGGTAAAAATAAAGACATCGGGGGTAACTGCTCCGTCCACCACGGCCTGTGGCAGGCCCGGCACGGCATTGAGCAGCACCTGCTCCTGCCCGCGCGCGGCAGCCACTGGATCACGGCTGTAGGCCACGCCGCCAGCGGCAGCGGGCACCATGGCAAGCACACCCACGCACATGGGCGCAGCATCGTCAGGGATACCGTGCTGATACCGATAGCTCATGGCGGTCACGGCATACTTGCTGGCGATAATTTCTTTCCAGACTTCGCAGGCTTCTTCCGGCGGCACGTTAAGCTCGGAGCGGTACTGCCCGGCAAAGGAGACACCAAGCGAATCTTCGCCCACGGCGCTGCTGCGCAGTGCAAGGGCAAGACCCGGCCCGGCCCGGCGCTGCATGGCGGCCACGGCCTCGGTAATTTCCTGCTCCAGCTCCGGCGGCAGCGGCGCGCTGAGCACGGCCTGCTGCAATGCCGCAGAAAGACTGAAAACTTCATCCAGGCTGTGCATATCCGTTGCCTGAATGCGGCGGTTCAGTTCGCTGTGCAGGCCGCTGTATTCCATAAACCGGTAGTAGGCGCTGACCGTCACGGCAAAACCATCAGGCACGTCCAGCCCCGCATGGGCCGCCACTTCGCCCAGATTGGCCATCTTGCCGCCCACAAGGGTGATGTGGTGCAGGCGGATATCGCCAAGCGGCATGATATTGGGGCCGTCCTGATGCGGCTGATCTTCAAGCAGATTCTGCATCTGCTCACGAATGCGGTCAAAAACCTGCTGCAAAGGCTCGTAGCCTTCATCTGAAAGCGCGTTGAGGTCGCGCACCATCTGAAAAACCGCCGTTACGGCGCGAGTGCTTATGGCATGCACATAATCCATGCCGAAAGGCCGCGCGCCAGAGAGGTGCTCCTCCACATCGCTCATGGCTTCAAGGGCTGTCTTATTGGACGACAGCAACCGGCGAAAGCGCGCGCAACGCTCCCGCAGGTGGGCCTTGAAAGCCTCCTCACGCGCAAGCTGTTCCGCGTCCGGCTCATCCGAGCCATCACGCCCCAGCCACTTTCGCAGGCAGTCGAGCAGCGTCATCTCACATAGCGGACCGGGCCGCTTCCTCCATCTTGATAATCAGCTCGCTGATGGCTACGGGCTTGAGCATGTAGTCGTACGCGCCAAGATCAAGCCCCTGCACGGCCACACCCATGCAGGCATGCCCCGTAAGCAGAATGACAGGCAGATTGGGGGCTTTTTCCTTCATGTGGCGCAGGGTTTCCAGACCATCCATGCCGGGCATGCGCACATCCATGACCACAATCTGGAACATCTCGCCCGATTGCAGGGCCTGATCCAGCAGATCAAGGGCCGACTGACCATCGGGTGCGGTCACAACTTCCATACCGCGCCGGGTAAGGCGTTTTTCCATCAGTTCCAGAAATTCCACTTCGTCGTCCACAAACAATGCGCGCATGGAGGCCTCCTTCATATGGCAGCATGCCCCATTGGGGCCGCCTAGTGGTATTATGCTTCTGCGCTTTCTTCAGGCGCGAGCTGCGGCGGTTCCGCAGGCAGAAAGATATTGAATGTGGTGCCGTGCCCAAGTTCGCTCTGCACGTCTATGCGCCCACCAAGCTTTTCAAGAATGGTGTAGCAGATGGCAAGGCCAAGGCCCGTGCCCTCGCCCACCTTTTTGGTGGTGAAGAATGGGTCAAAAATCTGCCGCAGGGTTTCCTGATCCATGCCCGGCCCGGTGTCAGTAAAGGAAACGCGCACTCCGGTACGCCAGGGCTGCGTGCTGACGGTCAGGGTGCCATTCTTGCCCATGGCATCGATAGCATTGTCTATCACATTGATGAATATCTGCTCAAGCTGGGCCGGGTCGGACAAAATTACGGGAACATGGGCGTCGTACTGCCGCACAATGGCTATATTGCGGTTGGCGGCCTCGGTTTTGAGCATTTCCACGGCCTGATCAGCCAGGGAACTGATAAGAATTTCCGTGCGGCCCGGATTCATGCGCCGCCCAAAGCCCAGCATGCGCTGGGTTATGCCCTTGGCGCGCTTGACGTGCTGTTCGATTTTTTCCGTGCTGTCGAAAATTTCTTTGTAATTTTTCATGGTTGACGGGTCTTCATCGTCCAGCAAATCGCGTATCCAGCCCGCGTTCTCCTGAATGAGCATCAGGGGATTGTTGACCTCGTGCGCCACGCCTGCCGCCATTTTACCCAGAGCGGCCATCTTGCTTGACTGCAACATGCGCGCGTCAATATGGGCCTGTTTCTGATCCGAGGCTTCAAGCGAAGCCACAAGCCGCCGGGTGCACAGCTCCGCGCCCATGCAGGTCAGCGCGCCGCCAAGCAGGGTAAAGAAGAGTATCAGCGCCTTGAGCTGACGCAGGGGCTTGAGGCTGTCGCGCACATCGTCCATGACCACCAGCACCCAGGGCATGGAATCCAGCCGCATCAAGGCCACCAGCATTTCTTCTCCGCTGGGAATGACCTTGCGCATTGTCACCACGTTGTTGCGGGTCAGATCCTCCTGCGGCAGGGTAAAGTTACCCATGATCGGGCCATAGAATCGCGAGCCCGTTTGCAATACACCGGAATTACTTACGATAAAAGCATCGCTGTGCGGGCCGGAATAGATGCGCCGCAGCAGGGCGTCAATGGCGTCCATGTCGATGGTGGCGCGCATGATATAGGTGCGCCCCCCCTCGTGCCGCAGCACGGCAATGATAAAGTGCGGCACATGGCGGTAGCCCATGAATACATCGCTGACATACACGCCCTTGCGCAGCACTTCCGAGAACCAGGGGGCCTCGGAATAATTGGCGTCCCGCAGGTCAAACGGCCCCACATAGGAGACATGGCGGCCATCCATGCCAATAATGCCCAGATCCACAAACGAGCGGCTGTTGCTCTGCATCACGCTGAAAATTTCGCTCAGGCGCACAGGATTGCTGAGATCAGAATACGGATGTGTAAAGGCCAGGTTTTTGACCTGCGCGATGCGTTCCACCATAAAGGTATCAAGGGCGCGGTGCTTGCTGCTGATGACAGCCTCGATGCCCGCGGTGATTTTTTCGTCATAGATGGCGCTGAGCCTGTCCAGACAAAATATCCCCAAAGCTACCAGAGGCGTGAGCGCCATGAGCAGCAGGGTTATCAGCAAACGGCGATATATGGCCCTGTAGCCTCTGTGGGATGCAGGCACGGTGGACGACATTAACGGGCCTCCTGGGATGGAGAATCAGCAACGCCAGCCAGGGATTCGCCCCTGAAAAGCGCCCGGCAGTGAGCCAGCATTTCCTTGCGGCGGGCCGCAACCTGGCCTGGGTCCTGCATGATCATGTCGAGCTGGCGGGTGTGGATGGTCATATACCCTGCCACAGCCAGCAGGCGTTCGCCTTCTTCCTTGTCCAGATCCTTGAGCGTGGCGCTCACGGCATCGTTGCGCACAACGGGCGAAAAGCCGAATTCCCAAAGGATATCGGCAACAAAGCGCACTCGCAGAATACGGCGCTCAATGTTGGCAGCGCCGCCGCGCAACTGGAAGTTCAGATAGTTCTCGCTAGTGCGCTCCGAAAGGCGCGCCTCAACCGAAACAAAATGGAAGCCAAAGCGGGAATGCAGACTGCAATAATCGCTAGATATTAAAAAATAATTTTTTTCTGTGAAGTACGCCGTCTGCGCGGCAGGATCCAGATTGGGATTGGCCGTGGCCTCAAAAAGCACGGAAAGAAACCCCTTGCCGTCCACAGGCGGCGGCCCCTGCCAAGGGTGGGCGTTCATGCCCTGCCACAAGGCCAGCATGGGCAGCGAGGCAATGTCTTCCACGTCAATGACAGGCCCGTTGGGGGTACGCACAAAGCCATCGCTGAGGTTGACCACCCAGAACTGTTTGATCACCTTGTCGCGCAGTTGCTTGATGCGCTGCGGGGCGTACTTTTTTTCCGAGCCAAGGCTGAACATGGCGCTCACGGCCTTTTCGTGGCAATAGCGCACAATATCGTGATATGTTGCGCAGTTAGCCGCCTTGAAATCTACGCTGTCCACCTCGAGCGTCAGGGGTAGAATGCGGCGGGAGGCAGTTTGCAGAATCTGGTATACGGGGCTGCCGGGCATGTAGTCCTTGCCCGGAGGTACCTTGGGCAGCAGGGAATCCTGCCGGTTTTCGTACACGGTGCACAGGTCTGCGCACAGGGTGATGCGCTGGCCGCTTTCCACCACTTCCGTGGCCCATTTGAGGCCAAAGACGGCGGGCTTGCCGAACTCCCGCGCCAGCGAAGCCAGACGTGATCCCTGAAAACCGCGCTCCGCCACAATCCCGGCGGCGCGGTCAATGAGCGAACCCCAGATGTAGTTGTCGTCCGGCACCACAAGGATGCCGCCGGTGGGGAATCTGCGCGCGTCTTCCCAGCGGCGGGCCACCCATGCAGGGCCGGATACGCGGCCCGGATTGACCGTAAATCCCCCCTCCAGCAGCAGGGCATCGTCCAGCGCCCTGGACTGTTCTGGCAAGGCTGGCTCCGGCAAGGCGGGGGCTTCCTCCTGCGGCAAGGACATGGGCCGCGCCATGAGCATAAAAACATGGCCTTCGGGGTTGCATGCCCAGGTGAGCACCTCGGGCCTTCCGGCGGCTTCTTCCACGGCGAGGGCAAGTTCTGCGGCACGTACGGCGGTGGCATCGTCCAGCACGGGGCGCTTGGCTTTATAAGGACGGCGGTCTGTCACCGTGTGCGGCTCCGCGCGCGAAACACTTATGGCGTCAACAGGCATGGTGGAATACTCCACCTCCTGCGGCAAACCCGCACATCCGTAGACATGCACATTTTCGCTGTGCGGGGTCAATGGCGCGGATGACTGGGCAATGCCGCCAAAACAGCCCTCATCCACCGCCATACAGGTGAGGCAGACGCCAGCCCCTCCTTCTGTCAGCCCGCGCGCACGGCGGTACACCAGAGCCTGAGCGCGCTGCTTGCTGGACAGGGTTACGCGCACTGCGCGCAAAATATCATCGTCATGCGCCTGCAACGAAACAGGCGGCCCCCACAGCACAACGCCGCAGCCTTCACCCTCGCCCGCTGCAGGCGGCCATACGCGCCCGCGCAGCAAAAGCTGCATGGGTTTGTTGCAAAGGCCGCGCAAGCGCTGCACCTGCTCAAGGATGGCCGCAGCAAGGTCTTCCGGCAGGGGGGTTCCTTCCACCAGAGCGCCCAGCTTTTTTGAAAGCCGCGCCAGATGGTTGGGGGCCAGGCCGCCAGCAGCCTGAATGCAGCGGTTGATCTCGCTCTGCAGATCACCGCTTTGAAAATAGTGTTGGCAGCCCGCTGCCGTGACCACAAATCCCTGCGGCACGGAACCGGGAAAAATGGGACGCAGTTTTTCAAGCCGGGCTGTTGCGGGATCCACCAGCACCCTGCCCTCGCTGTGCAGAGCGGCCAGGCATCCGGCATCGTCCTGACACAGGGGTACAACCAGCGGCCCGAGCAGGCAGGCTTCCGGCTCGTACACTTCTTCCGCCACCAGTTTTTGCAGTTCGCCAAAGCGGGCGTAGAGGGCCGGGCAAGGTGCAGGATCAAGCCGCTCAAGCTGCTTGATACACTGAAAAACCTGGGTAGCCATAGAGGTGCAGAGCGCCCGCACACGATACAGGCCAAAGGGATGGTCGCAGCAAAGGGTGTATTCCAGATCGGTCATGGTTTCCTGAAAGGCGTTCCATGCCGTGAGAAACAGGCGGAAGGAGTGGTGCCGCAAGGCAAAAAAGCGTTGGGCTTCCTCCGCCGCGCTGACGGAAGAAGAAACTGCTTCGTCGCCCCGGCGGGCGCCTCGCGTTAAAAAGCCCAACAGACGGCTCAGGGACATGGCGGCTCCACAAGATAAGGCTGTAAACCTGCGCCAACGCGAAAAACCGCGCAGCGCCAACAGTTACACATTGAACCTAGCACAGCACCAAGCCGCCTTCAAGCCGCATGTGACAGAATTCCCATTCTCAAAAAAGCAAATGTGGAAAAGAAAATTATGGATAAAAACTACAGCGGCGCAACGCCGCCAGGCTGTTGCGGCACAGGCATGCCGTCCTGCGGATTGCCTTGCGGGTCGCCCTGCTGACCATCGTCCATATCGGCCAAGGCGCGCATTTGGGCCATGCACTGCTCCACAAACTGTGGTTCGCCCACATCCTGCCGCAAAAAGGCGTTGATGTCCGGCATTTTGGTAATGGCCGCGTCAATCTCCGCATTGGAGCCTTTAGCGTAGGCGCCGATGTTGATCATGTCTTCCACGCGACGGAAGGTGCTCATGCAGCGGGTGACAACGCGGCCCGCGAGGACATCCTGCCGGTCGCAGATGTCGGAACGCAGACGGCTGATGGAACGCAGCACGTCGATGGCGGGAAAATGCCCCTGGTCGGCCAGATCGCGGGTAAGCACAATATGCCCGTCAAGAATGGAACGCACGGAGTCGGCGATGGGTTCGTTAAAGTCGTCGCCGTCCACAAGTACGGTATAAATCCCCGTAATGGTCCCCTTGGCGGAACGCCCCGCCCGCTCCAGCAGCTTGGGCAACTGGGCAAAAACTGAAGGCGTATAGCCCTTGGTAGTGGGCGGCTCGCCCACGGCCAGCCCAACTTCGCGGGCAGCCATGGCAAAACGGGTTACGGAGTCCATCATCAACAGCACATCCATGCCCTTGTCGCGGAAATATTCCGAAACAGCCGTAGCTGCGTAAGCCGCGCGCATGCGTACAAGGGGGGACTGGTCTGACGTGGCGATAACCAGAACGGAGCGGGCCATGCCCTCTGGGCCGAGGTCGCGCTCCATAAATTCCACAACTTCGCGCCCGCGTTCGCCAATGAGGGCAATGACGTTGACATCAGCGCGGGTGTAGCGGGCCATCATGCCCATGAGCGTGGATTTGCCCACGCCCGAGCCGGCCATGATGCCCACGCGCTGCCCCTTGCCAAGAGTCAGCAGGCTGTTGACCGAGCGCACGCCCACATCCAGAATATCGGTAATGCGCGGGCGTTGCAGGGGACTTGGCGGATCGGCATAGATGGGCACCAGCTCTGGATTCCAGTGCTTGCGGGCCTCCTCAAGCCAGTGGGGCACAAAGGGGCGCTGCTCTTCCTGCTGGCGGATAAAATCTTCTCTGGAGCTTTCCCCCGCGGGCAAGGGCGAAACGTAGAGTTCCGCGCTTATAGGCGCACCGGCATCCAGCGGGGTACCAAAGGCGTCAAAGGCGCGGCCCAGCAAATCAGGCCCTACCGGGAACACCGGGGGCAAGCTTGTGTTGCGGATACGGCTGCCGGGACGGATGCCCCGCATGTCGCCATAGGGCATGAACAGCAGATTGCCCTCGCGAAAGCCCACAACTTCGGCGGCAATGCCGTCATCGCCTTCATCGGGCAGCATGTGGCACACGGCCCCGAGGGGCGCGCGCAAACCGCTGCCCTCGGCCACAAGGCCAACGACCTTGTTGACCTTGCCATAGAGGCGCACAGGGGTGCTTGTTTTAAGCAGCTTTATGCAGGAATCTGGGTCAAGCTTCATGGCTGGCTATCCCGGCTGGCCGTTGCCCGAGCCGGGCAGAAAGCCCCCGCTGACAAAGACGCTGGAAGAAGATTGCGAGGAGTGTTCCTTTTCCTCTTCCGGCAGGGGAAAGAGTTCGTCCTCAAGCTCGGCAAGGCTGGGATTGGCATTGTGTTCCGCTGCCTGAGCATGGGCAGGTTGCGGAGCCTGCTCCTGAGCGGGCTGCCCTTCAATATCATCAGGCTGCGCCATCGTGGCCGGGGATGATTCTGCAACATGCCCGTCTGCCTGTACTCCGGGTTCCGGCGTGGAATCCTGCATCATTTCAGGCGAGTCGTTGGCAGGAGTAACCACGGCATCAGTTGGCGCTGGCCCTTGCCCTTGATCAAAATATTCAGCGGCAGCAGGCATATCGGCAGGCCCGGATGCGGGCAAAATTTCGTCAGGTGCGAGGCCTGCACCATCCTGGCCGGCAAAGGGGGCCTGCTCTGACTGCGCATCATGGGGCATATCTGGTGCAGATTCGGACGCCAGTTCCGGCCCGGATTCCGGCGAGGATTCTGTCAGAGGCTCTGCAAAATGCTCTGACAACAGTTCCGGCTGTTCCTCCGCCCTTTCTGGAGCAACCGCCTCTACAGGCGCGGGTTCCACAACAGGGGCAGCCTCGGGCACGACGTGCGTCAGCCGCGCAGATTCACGCGCAACGGTGGCGCTCACCTCTTCCCCCGCCTTTTCTTCCTCGGGACGCGGCGGCAAGGTCAGATGCTCCAGAATACCGTTGACCATTTCGCGGTAATGTTCGCGCAGATTCTCCACCGAACCGCTGACGCTCTCGGCCACAAGGCCGCCAGCCTCAACAGAAGGATCGCCGTTCACGATCCACTGGCTCAGCTCGGGCACGCGCTCGCGGGCGGCCCGGAAAAGGTCGCTCACGGTGTCCTCGTCATCGGGGTGCACGCGGATGCTGACGGTGGCCCGGTCTTCCAGCAATTGCAGGGAACCAAAGACCAGGCTTTGCAAAATGCGCTGATGCTCTGCCTGCAAAATCCAGCCGGTTCCGGCCTCTACGGCAACGCGGGCCAGCTCTGCCAGTTCATCGCGCCAGGCTTCGCCAAGGCTGTGCCGCTGCGCCTCAAGAGCGCGCAGCATGTTGCCGAGCATCTGCCCCACATCAACGCGGAACTCCTTAAGCTCTGCCCCGGCCTGCTCCATGCCCGCCTGAAAGCCCTCGTTATGCGCGTTGCTGCGGATAAACTCGGCTTCTTCGCGCAAATCGCGGGCCTTGCCGTGCTCGGCCTCGGCCTCGGCCAGTTCTGCCTGCGCCTGAGCCTTCAGCTCCTTGGCTTCGCGCGTGAACTGCTCCACACGGGCTTGAGCCTCGGCCCCGGCCTCCTCCAGCACCTTTTGTCTTTCGGCATAGGCTGCGCCAAGAATCTCGCGCGCGCGTTCCTCGGCCCTGGCGCGCACCCGGGCAAGATAGTCCTCCTGCTGCAGGTGCTGGACGCGTTCACGGAGCAAGGGTTCCTGCATGGCATCAAGCTGCTGAGGTGTAGCCTCGCGCTCGCCCATGAAGATGGTGCCCCATTTTTTACGCAACTCGTCTGACGCCATGCCCGATTCCGATGGTTACAGATTCTGCGGCGGGCCGCTACACAAACACGTCGCCAGCGCCACGGCTGATGACAAGCTTGTTTTCGCCCTCAAGCCGCCGCACGATCTTGACGACATTCTGCTGGGCCGATTCCACGTCCGAAAGCTTGGCCGGGCCCATGAATTCCAGTTCTTCGCGAATCATGTTGCCCGCGCGTTCCGACATATTCTTGAAGAATTTTTCCTTGAGGTCGTCGCTGGCCCCGCGCAGGGCCAGGGTGAGATCTTCATTGGAAATTTCCTTCAGCATTTCGCGCACACCACGGTCGTCAATATTCTTGCAGTCCTCAAAGACAAACATGAGGTTGCGGATATCTTCGGCCATCTGCGCGGAGTCTTCTTCGATTTCGGAGAGCACTTCTTCTTCGGTGGCGCGGTCCACGGCATTGAGAATTTCAGCCACAGACTGCACGCCGCCCACTTTTTTGCCTTCCTTGCCGCCCATGGCGATAAGCTGGCTTGTGAGCACCTTGTCCACTTCCATGAGCATTTCTTCCGGCACGGCTTCAAGCCGCGCAAGGCGCATGAGCACCTCGGCGCGCACGCCTGCGGGAAGGTTTGTCAATAAATTGGCGGCCTGATCCGGATGCAGGTGACCGATAATAAGGGCCAGGGTTTGCGGATGCTCGTTGCGCAGAATCTGTGAAAGCAGCTTGGGGCTGACCGATTCCAGCTCGCGGAAAGGCGCGGGGCCGGTTTCAAGGCTCAGGGAGTCCATAACGTACTTGGCGGTTTCAGGATCAAGGTTTTTGACCAGCAGGCGTTTCAGCGTTTCGCTGCCGCCCGTGATCATATCCACGCCTTCAACCAGCGATTCGTGGAATTCGCGCAGCACCTCTTCGACTATCTCGCGCGGCACAGGCTCCAATTCCACGATAGCTCTGGAGATGTCGGCTATTTCCTGCCGGTCCATGCGTTTGAACACGTCAGCCGTGAATTTGTCGCCCATGGCGAGCAGCAGCACTGCAGTACGCTGTTTGCCGGTCAACTCCATCTCCCTACTCCTTCACCGAGGTCAGCACAGGGCTGCTCGGGGTTGCTTATTCCTTGTCTGCAAGCCAGCGCTTGATAAGACGCACGGCCTGATCCATATGCTGCTCGGTAATGTGGAAGAGCCGCATTTTCAATTCCTCAACGCGCTGGTTGCTTTCCTTTTGCGCAAGGCGCAAGGCCTTGAGCTGCGAGAGCGTCGAGCTGCTTTCCGTCAACTGACGGTCGTTCACTTTAGGCGGTAGCTGTTTCATCATTTTTCATCCAGCCGCGCACCAGCATCACCACCTGCTCCATATGATTATCAGAAAGGGTGAAAATGTGCGACTTCAAGGCTTCAATATCTTTGAAAACCAGTTCATCGTCTTCTTCGTCTGCGGCGATCTCGTCATCTGCCTTGGAGGCCTCTTCAAGGGCCTCATACAGGGCCAGCTGTTCTTCGGCTGCGGGCAGACCTTCAAGCCCTTCAATCATTTCACCGGCTTCAACCTTGGGCCGGATGAGGGCCAGAACCACGGGCCGCACCACAAGCATGAGGAACAAAAAGGCCAGCAGCGCGTTGAGCAGGGGCTTGCCCAGCCGTTCGGCATAATCGGCCAGCATTTCGGCAAAATTGGGATCCTTGGGCGGCTCGGAATCCGTAAACGGAGCGGAGCTTACTTCCAGAGCATCACCACGGGCCTTGTCCAGACCCACGGCATTGGTAACAAGCTGGCGCACACGCTCAAGGTCATCGGCCTTGCGCGGCACAAATGTCCACGCTCCGCTGGTCTTTTCATACGTCCCATCGATAAGGACTGCAACCGTCATGCGCTTTAAATCGCCCACATTGGATACGATTTGCTGCTCTTCCTTGTTGATTTCGTAGTTGGTGGTGCGGGTTTCGCGGCTGCCGTTCTGCTGTGAAACAGATCCGGTTATGCCATCGCCACGGAAATTGGCGTCCGGCGACCCGCCCTCAAGATTCGAGCGACCCTGATTGGTTTCTTCACTGCGCTGCTCGCTACGCACCGCGGTTTTTTCGGGGTCAAACAGCTCGCGGCGGATGGTGCGCTGGCTGAAATCCATATCCACGTTGACCTTGGCGATGACACGGCCAGGGCCAAACATGGGTTGCAACATTTCTTCAATGCGGCGTTCAAGGTTACGTTGCACCTGCTGGCGGTGCTCCATCTGGGTGGTGCTGGCACCGGCGAGGCTGTCTGATTCCGGCTGATACAGCACCTTGCCGCCATTGTCTGAAATGGAAACGTGCGTTTTATCCAACCCTTCAACAGCCATGAGCATCATGTTGAGGATGGCGTTGATTTCTTTCTGGTCGGGCTTGAGATTGGGCCGCTTGAGCTTGAGCACAACCGAGGCCGAGGGCGACTGGCGTTCTTCCACAAACAGGCTGCGGTGCGGTATAACCAGATGCACGCGCGCGCTTTCCACATTGGGGAACTCGCTGATGGTACGCGAAAGTTCACCCTGCAAGGCGCGGGTGTAGTTTATTTTCTGTACAAAATCGGTTTGCCCGACCTTGACCTTGTCAAAAATTTCAAAACCAATGCCCTGCCCCACAAGACCACCTTCGCCCGCGATCTTGATGCGCTCATCGTACACAGCTTCCTTGGGAACAAGAATTGTTTTCCCGTTGTCCGTCAGCTGGTACATGACCTTGTCTGCCTGGAGCGACTTGATGACAACGCTGGCGTCTTCGGCGCTGAGGTTGGAATACAGCACCTTGAAGTCGGGCCGCGATGCCCAGACAGAAAGGCCAATGGCCGCAGAGCTGATGAAGACAAATCCACCCAGAACCATCACGCGCTGCGCGACGCTCATTCTGGCCCAGACTGCCTTGATGGAATTGACAAGTTGCATAAGGAAAGCCGGCATATGGTTGCTCCTGCGAAGACGTGGCATAATTCCGGCACGTTGGCCGGGCATATGCTCAGCCAAAGCAATTGCCATGCCACTTTTTAACATACTGTAATTACATATTTTTTAGAACACATCACTGGTTCGTTCAAATTTGTGACGCTGCGCAAAAAACGCCGAATCCCCCGCGGCACGGCCAGTGGGGGATTCGGCGTTCAGGAGTATCACGCGCGGAAAGGAAAATCTGGAATTTGTAAAATGCACCTGCCTGGGCGTATCGCAACGTAGATAAACGCTCCGCGCCCCGCTGGCGAACAGCAGCTCATGCAGTTGCCCTAGAACTGCATGCGGGAAATTTCCTTGTAGGCCTCAAGCACCTTGCCGCGCACGGCAGAGGTCAGCTTCATGGCCATGCTGGATTTCTGCATGGTGATCATGAGTTCATGCACATTCTGGGTGCGGCCTGCGGCGAAATCTTCGATAGCCGTATTTTTAAAGTTGTCCAGTTCGTTAACCTTGTTGAGCGAACTTTTGATGGTGCCGGAAAAGCTGTTCTGCGGCGTCACCGGCGTGTGCGCCTGCGTGGGATATTTGATAAAATCTGCCTGAGCGCCAAAATCTTCGCCCCGGTCAACGCTGTCGCGCAAAAGGCTCTGGTCAAGAGTTTTGGCAAACTGGGTCTGGCCACCGATGGAGCCGCCCTGCTGCAGGCTGCTCTGCACCTTGCTGAAATTCTGCACTGCCTCGCTGTACGCCCGCATACCAACTGCCTGAATGCTCATAACAACCTCCGCGCTCCAAAAAAATCTTTTTTATGCTGCAACCGTGGTCATGCCTTAGGGGCTGCTTCTAAATAAAAGATTTTGCGCCGATGACAAGGAAAACAGTGTTTTTTACGACAGGAGTGGACGCTTTCTGTCCATGACTGGAGTAAAAAATGCTGGATGACGCAGTGATCGGCCAAAAGAATTATTTAGTAACTGACCCTAGCGGCCAATATCCAACGCCTTGATAAACATGCCCTTGACGGCATCCACCGTGGTGACGTTGGCCTCGTAGTTGCGCTGGGCAGTCATGAGGTTGGCCATTTCTTCAACCACGTTGATATCGGGGTACATGACGTAGCCTTCCGCATTGGCGTCAGGGTTGCCTGGTTCATACACCCGCTTGAAGGGCCGGTTGTCCATGGTCACGGCAGAAACACGCACGCCCTGCACCGCCCTGTCGAGGGCCGAACGCATGTGGATGGAAAAAGGATCATCCACATCAGCCGTTTGCTGCACCACGCTGCGCCGACGGTACGGCCCGCCCTGGGGCGTGCGCGTTGTCTTGGCGTTGGCAAGGTTCATCGAAATGGTGTTGATGCGGGTGCGGTCGGCTGCAAGGCCGGACGCGCTGATATCAAATGCCGTCATGAAGTCCATGGCTTCCTCCTACACTGTCCGCTGCCGGGATTTTTATGCCGCGTATGGAAGCGGCGCGGCGGCGTGCAAAAATCAGGACTGCTTGCCATCCTGGATGATGGTGTTCAGTCCTTCAAAAGACTTGGTCATCACCTGGGTAAGCGCTGTGTACTGCAACTGGTTTTTGGCGTGCTTGGCCATTTCTTTATCAATATTGACGCGGTCTTCGCCGTGAACAACACGGGGTTTGACCGCCATATCCCATTCCGGCCCAAAAGAATCAGGCCTGAAAGCCGTGGGCATATGGGAAGATTCCGTACGGGTCATCTCCCCTCTTGCATCAAGCCCAAGGGCCGATTGCAGTTCTTTTTCAAAAGACAGTTCGCGCGGCTTGTAGTTGGGCGTCTCCACGTTGGCAATATTGCCAGAGATGACGTTCTGCCGCTGCAACTGCATATCCATGACCTTGCCCACAAGGCCAATCTGCATATTGAACATTGATTTCATACTACGTACCCCCGTGGTTCACGGAAATCTGCTTGCCAAGCCTTTAGCAACAAGCGTTCCATAGCATAAAAATCATGTAATTCATGGATGTTAAAAACCATAAATAGGACAGATGGCGGTATTTTGACGGACGCCATGGCGCTCCGTCAGGCCCGCGCGCAAGCGCAAGAAACAAAAAACCCGCCCGAAAATCCGGGCGGGGTCAAGCTGGCGGGAATGGACGAAATGCGGCTTACAGTTTCATCTGGGCATCGGTGACGCCCAGAGCGCGCAACTGCAAGTAGATGCGGGCGCAGGCCTCCGCATCCGAACCGGCATGGTGGTGGTTCAGCGCTATTCCAAAGTAGGCGCTCACGCTGCTGAGCTTTTTGGAGGCAAGCGGCAAACTGCGGCGGGAGCCTTTGAGCGTGCACAAAAAAGGCGCACGGGGTTCCTGCACTCCCACGGCGTGGCAGCTTGCGGCAAGCACGCGCCTGTCAAAGGAGGCATTGTGCGCAAGCAGGCTGCCCGCCCCCTCAAGAAAGGCATCCATCTGCGGCCACAGTTCGGCAAAAGTGGGTGCATCTTTCAGCATGGGCCAGGTCAAACCGTGGATTTCGGTAAACATTGCCCGCGAAGACGGCGGCCTGATGAGACTGTAAAAAACATCGGTCACGCTGCCCTGCTCAATACGAGCAAGGCCCACGGCGCAAGCGCTGTGGGCCGAGTAGCCGGAAGTTTCAAAATCGATAGCTACACTACGGCTCAAATCTGTAGAAACCACACTTACTCTTTTGCGGCTTTATGGGCGGCTTCGGCCAAACGCGCCTTGATATAGTCGCGCATGACGGCATCGTCGTCCTCGAGGTTAAAGCAACGGGCGTCTTCGCCCATGAGGCCACCGGGCACAAAGTCGCCCTTTTCGCCGGGGTCAGAAACCATTTCGTCATAAAAACAAATGGAAAGCCAGCGGCTTGCCGGTTCATCATCCACCACATCCAGCAGCACAAAGAGTACACGTTCGGTCTGTACGCTGTGGCGCGCCCGCAGGGAATAACTTACGCCGGGCCGGGCCTTGAAAGTAAAGGAAATATTGCTGTGCGCGGCCAGAAAATCCATGTATTCCGTAAAAGATTTCTTGATGTTAAGCGGGTCATCCTGCCAGGAATCAAGAAACTTACGCAGTTCTTCGGAACCTGTAACTTCCATACGCGCTCCTTTTATGGGTTACGGCGGCGTGTCAGCGGGTCCATTGCCAGGGGGGGGTGCCAATGTTCAGCCCCCAAATGCCACGCCTGTCCAATACCGCCTGATGTTCCTGAATAAGCCAGCGGCGGCAAAAAATAGCCCTGCACTTCTGCCTGTCCACCCAGGCCAGACCTTCCATCACCAGCTTGTAGTTGACGGAATCGCCGCCCACCTGCACAAGCGCGGTAATGGGGCCAGCTTCGAGCTGCCCCACGTCTTCAACGTCCACTTTGGCCCCTTTGGGCATCATGCGCTGCAAATAGGCCAGCGCTTGAGGCCCGTAAGGCTGCCTGAGACTGGGAGCTTCAATGCCGTAAAAAACCAGCACCTTCTCTGGTTCTTCACTGTCTTTCTTGGTGCTGACTGAAATGGTATTGCCGTCTTCCACTCTTACCACATACGCATTCCACGTTGTAGCCGCAGCAGCGGGGGACACAGCCAGAACCATAAGGATTATACTTGCAAAAAGCCGATTGAGCATTGCTGAACCCCTCGGTAAAGGCCTGCAAATGTGCGCCAGCAGATAATGCCTGTGCCGCCAGACCTTTGTCAAGGCAGGCGGCACAGGCATCAAGGAGGGGAATCAGAAATCAGGCAGAATTGCTACCCCCAGACAGTGCGTCCTATCTGGTAGGCGGCTGTGGCTACAGCAAAAGCCAAGGCCGTGTTGAACACAATGCTGAACGCCACCCAGCCCCAGCTGCCAGCCTCTTGCCGAATGACCACCAAGGCCACAAAGCAGGGGGAATACAGCAGTACGAAGAGCATCAGGGAAAGCGCGGTGGCCTTTGACCATGCTTCATCACCCTTGAGGCGCTCCGCCAGGGGGGCGGCGTCTTCGGGATCCTGGTCGCCCATGGCGTAGGCAGTGCCCATGGTGGCCACAACAGCTTCCTTGGCGGCCACACCGGCCAGCAGGGCTATGTCGGTGCGCCAGTCAAAGCCCATGGGGCGCGTGGCGGGTTCCACGGCCTTGCCAAGACGGCCAGCCACGGAGAAGGCCAAGGCTTCTTCCTTAAGTTCGTTGCGCACGTTGCCGAGCTCTTCTTCAATGGGGGCGCGGGCTTCGTCACCTTCAGGGATAGCCGCGATCTTTTCCTCAAGCTGGGCGATCTGGGCGTCAAAAGGAGCGGACTTGTCTTCCGGCAGACCGGGGAAGGTCATGGCGGCCCAGATCAGGATGGAAATGGCCACCAGCACGGTACCGGCCTTCTTGAGGTACATCCAGGCGCGTTCCCAGCAGTGCAGCAAAAGGCTCATGAGAGTAGGCATGCGGTACGGGGGCAGCTCCATAACAAAGGGAGTGGCCTCGCCCTTGACGATGGAAGAGCGCAGCAGGCGCGCCACCAGCAGAGCCATGACCCAACCGGTTATCATGATAAGAAACATGACGGTGGGGGCGCTGTCAGGAAAGAATGCCCCGGCCAGCAGCAGGAACACGGGCAGCTTTGCGCCGCAGGTCATATAAGGCAGCGTCAGCAGTGTTGCCAGTTTTTCCTTGGGACTGCGCAGGGTACGGGTTGCCATGACGCCGGGGATGGCGCAACCGCCCGCAATACCGCCAGCGATGATGTAGGGCATGACCGATGCGCCGTGCAGGCCGAAAAAGCGGAAAATGCGGTCCATCATGTAGGCCACGCGGGCCATGTAGCCGCTGTCTTCCATAAAGGAGATGAGCGCAAACATGATGAGGATGAGCGGCACAAAGCTGACCACGCCGCCAACACCCGCGATGATGCCGTCCACAATAAGCGACTGGGCAAAGCCCTCGGGCAGCAGCATTGTGCAGGTATCGCCCAGCCATTTGAAGCCGTCTTCAACCCAGCCTTTGGGGTAATCACCCAAAGTAAACGTCACCTGAAACATAAGGTAGAGCACGCCGATCATGATCAGCGGTCCAAGAAAGGCGTTGGTGAGCACCTTGTCCAGCTTGTCGGAAAGGGCCAGACGGTCCTTGCCGGCATCCTGGGTCACGATGCCGTCGCGCAGCAGGCTGCGGATAAAGCCGTAACGGTAATCGGTGATGATGGATTCAAGATTGGCGTTGAGCGTGCTGCGCACATGAGCGGCAGCCTTTTTGCGCATTCCCTCAAGCTCTTCGGCCAAGGCGGCGTTGGCGGCGCGAACCTCGCTCAAGATTTCACTGTCGCCTTCAAGCATCTTGAGGGCAACCCAGTGAGGCATATACTTTTTTGCAAACAGCCCACTGTCTTCAATGCGCTTTTCCATATCCAGCAGCACAGGGTCAATATCGCTGCCGTAAGAAATACGCAGGGCATTGGCCTTGCCCGCCTGCGCCAGCTTTATGGCAACAGCCATGGCTTCATCCAGGCCTTCGCCAGAGCGGGCCACCATGGGCAGCACGGGGATGCCCAGCAGTTCACTAAGGCGCTCCATATCTATATGGATGCCTGCGGCGCGGGCTTCGTCCATCATGTTGCAGCCAAGCACCACAGGGATGCCCATTTCGAGCATCTGCACGGTAAGCAGCATGTTGCGCTCAAGGGCCGAGGAGTCCACAACGTCAATAACGGCCTGCACATTGCCAGCCGCCAACTCGCGGCGCGCCACCAATTCTTCCATGGAATAGGCGGTCAGCGAATAGGTGCCGGGCAGGTCAACCACAGTAACCTGCTTGCCGCCCACGGTGATGTGTCCTTCTTTTCTGTCAACCGTGACGCCGGGATAGTTGCCCACATGCTGGCGCGCGCCAGTGTAGCCGTTGAAAACTGTTGTTTTACCGCAGTTGGGATTGCCAGCAAGAGCTATCCGCAGCTTTCCATCAGCGTTGAAATTGGCATCATCGGGATTATTAAACTGCCGAACCGCGCTCATGCACGAACCTCCCCATGCTATAAACAGACTGACGCCGCACTTGCGACATCCCAGCCATTACCGCGAACAAAAATTTGTTCATACCAGCCTTCCTGCCAGCAGCCTTGCCGCTATACGGCTTGCCTTACCTGACCCTTTTTCGATCCTGCCGAAGGGTCGTCTGCAAGACGCTGCTCAAAAAATTGAAATTCAATTCCAAAGTCCTGATTGATTTAGCTACCTGCCCACCAAATGTCAAGCGATGGATATTAATTTTCCGCAACTTTACTCCAACCCGATCGGCCAGGGGCAAAACGTCCGCGAACTTTCCAAACTCTCCCGGCCAAGCTCTCCTGGCCAGATTTCCTCGCACAGACTTTCCCTCGCAGAGACTATTGCTCACAGTGCCTGCAAAAAAAGGAAGCCGCCGACATTGGTCAGCGGCTTCCCATCCCGTCACCGGGCTGGCAGTTCTGCATTAGAGAACGCTCCTTCAGAAGCCTATGCGCCCTTGAGGCATTCACGCAGGGAAGACACGCCGCACGAATGGACCATTTGCAGAGGGATGTTGCGTGAGCGCGCCACCTGCACGGCCTTGCGTTTGGCTTCGTGCGAAATTTTGTTGGTGAACACGATCATGGCATCGGGGTTGCCGATTTTGTCCACAAAGTTGCGCTCGTTGCGGGTAATGAACTTCAGGGAATGCCCGTCCTGCTCCGCCGCTGCCATGTAATCTTTTTTCAGTCGGTCCATGCCGCCTATCAGGGTTACGCACATATGATCCTCCTTCTTTTGCCGCACTGCTCAATCTTGCGCGGGTGTTGTTGCTCTGTGCCCTTCTTTTAATTGAAAACGAATTTCAAAGTCAAGAGAATTGGATCATGTTTTTGAAAATAAATTTCAATGCAAATAACAAGAGCGCTCTCCCCTGCGGAAAAGCGCCCTTATTTTGAGCATAAGATGATAAAAACAGCTTTATTCCCAGCTACTTCCAACGGGCCAGAAATTCGGCGGCGCTGTTGCCCGCATCAATATGCTTGAGCAGGGCGCTGCCGAAAACAACGGCGTCGGGCCGCGCATCAGGCGATAGAGCCTCAAGTTGGGAAGGCTCGCGCAGGCCAAAGCCAAGCGCCAGCGGCAACTTGAAAGCAGAACGCGCACGACGCATTGTCACCGCCACCTGAGGCGCAAGATCGTTGCGTTCACCGGTAATGCCCATGACCGAAACCACGTACACATAGCCTTCGCCCACGCTGTCGTAGAGGGCCATGCGCTCCGCGCTGGTATTGGGGCCAACCAGGGGGATAAGGGCAATGCCTTCTTTTTTCAGGGCTTCACGCAACGGCCCGGCTTCTTCGTAGGGCAGATCCGGCACGATAAAGCCGTGCACGCCTCCGCGCGCGGCATCCCGCGCCAGCTTTTCATAACCATATTGCAGAAAAGGATTCAGGTAGCCCATGAGCACCACGCCAGCCTGAATAAGCCCCTTGCGTTCAATGAGTTCTTGCAGAATGCCGCGCAGGCTTACGCCATCGCTCAGGGCGCGGCGTGAGGCTTCTTCCACCACCGGGCCATCTGCCACAGGGTCGGAAAAAGGCACACCGATTTCGATGATATCCGCGTCGCCTTCGTCCAGTTCCATCAGCGTGGGCCAGAAGGTGGACTGATCGGGAAAGCCCGCCGTCAAAAAGGGAATCAGTGCCGGGCGACCGGCGGCCTTGGCATCGCGGATTTTCTGTTCAAGAATATTCATGACTACACCTCTTCCTGGCCCTGCGCCGCAAAGCCCAGCGCCTTGTTGACAATGCCCAGATCCTTGTCGCCGCGACCAGACAGGTTCACCACCACCTGATCGCCCTTTTTGAATTCCTGCGAGTGGTCGAGCACCCAGGCAAGAGCGTGTGAAGATTCAAGCGCGGGCAGGATGCCCTCTGCGCGGCACAGGCGCTGGAAGGCGTTGAGCGCGTTGGCGTCCTTGACCATGCCGTAATGGACGCGCCCGATTTTTTGCAGCCACGAATGTTCCGGCCCCACACCGGGATAATCCAGTCCGGCAGAAATGGAGTGCGAGGGTTCAACCTGACCGTCTTCGTTTTGCAGCAGCATGCTGTACGCACCGTGCAGCACGCCGGGGGTGCCAAGATTCAACGGGGCGGAATTGAAGCAGCCCGTCTCGCCCGTGCCTGCCGCCTCCACGCCGATGATGCGCACGCTGGCGTCATCCACAAAGGGATGGAACATGCCTATGGCGTTGGAGCCGCCGCCCACGCAAGCCACCACGGCATCAGGCAGCCGCCCGGTTCTTTCCAGCATCTGGGCGCGGGTTTCGCGGCCAATGACGCTTTGCAGCATGCGCACCAGCTTGGGGAAGGGGTGCGGCCCGGCAGCGGTGCCAAAGCAGTAGTGGGTTGTTTTCTGGCTGCCGATCCAGGCACGCAAGGCTTCGTTGATGGCGTCCTTGAGGGTACGGGTGCCGCTTTCCACCGCATGCACGGTAGCGCCCAGCAGCTTCATGCGCATGACGTTGGGGGCCTGACGCACCACGTCTTCCGCGCCCATATAGATGGTGCATTCCATGCCCAGCCTGGCGGCGGCCGCCGCCGTGGCAACGCCGTGCTGGCCCGCGCCGGTTTCCGCCACCAGGGCTGTTTTGCCCATGTACTTGGCAAGCAGGGCCTGCCCAAGGGTGTTGTTGACCTTGTGAGCACCTGTGTGCAGCAGATCTTCGCGCTTGAGCCACAAGTCAAAACCCAGCTCGCCCGAAAGCGTGGGGCAATAGGTCAGCGGCGTTTCGCGCCCGGCATAATTGAACAGCAGGTCTTTCAGCTCTGCCTGAAACTTATCGGTGGGATAAATGTCGCGCATGGCCGCTTCCACTTCCATAAGGGGCGGCATAAGCAGTTCGGGAACAAAGCAGCCGCCGAACTCACCAAAGTAACTGTCTTTCATAGTGAATACCCATTGCCTTTGGAGTTTGCGGCCATAAATGCAGCCGCCATTTTTTCCCTGTTTTTACACCCCGGCGCGTCTTCCACGCCGGAATTGAAATCCACCCCGGCAGGCGCGCACATGCCTACGGCCATTGCCACATTGGCTGCGCTCAATCCCCCGGCAAGCAGCCAGGGATGCGCCGGGCGCAGGCTGGCCAGATCAGACCAGTCCAGCTTGTGCCCGCTGCCGCCACCTTTCAAGCCCGCGTCAAGCAGGTAATAGGCGCAGGCTTCGGCATTGCGTTGTAAATCATTGTACAACAAAGCGCGGTGGGTGTAACGGTCGGGCCAGAGCACCCGAATGACGCGCTCCGCGCCGATGGCGCGGGCGCATTCCACACTCTGGTGACCGTGCAGTTGCGCGTAGTCAAGCCGGGCCTCGTCCATGATGCGCCGGATTTCGTCCGAACCCTGGTTCACAAAAACGCCTACCCGCAGCATGGAGCCACTGTCCAAGGCTGCAGCCTGCGCAACGGTCACGCCGCGCGGGCTGCGGGGATGAAAGATAAAACCGCACATGGCAGCACCAAGGCTGGCCGCATGGTCAACATCCCCTTGCCGTGTGAGGCCGCAGAACTTGATCAGCATGTGCAATCTCCCTCAGTTTTGGCTGTGGCTCCCAGCAGGGCCGCCAAGGCCTCGCCCGGTGCGCCGCCTTCCATCAGGGCGCTGCCCACAAGGGCGGCATGATACCCCGCAGCTGCCGCTGCCCGTAGATGCTCCGCGCTGCTCATGCCGCTGGCTGCAATCCACAGTTCGCCATTGGCTGGCGGGCAGGCCTGTATCAATTTCAGGCAGGCATCGCGGTCAATGGTCAGGCTTTCCAGATCGCGGGCATTGACCTGTATGATGCGCGCCCCGCTCTCGCGGGCAAGGCGCAGATCTTCCGCATCAAATATTTCCACCACCGCCTGAATACCGTAGCTCTCCGCCTGTTCACGCAGGGCCCGCAAGGTCGCGGCATCCGGCGTCAGCCGCACGATGAGCAACAGGGCCGAGGCTGGCGTGGCCGCCGTGGCCCGCACCTGCAAAGGATCAAAAATAAAATCCTTGCGCAGCAGGGGCACACGCGGCCCACTGTAGAGCGCCGGGTCGGCGGCGCAGGCCAGATATTCCAGCCGCCCGCGAAAAAACGTCTCTTCCGTCAGCACCGATACTGCGCTGGCCCCAGCGGCGGCATACTGGCGCGCCACATCTTCCACAGCCAGACTCTCGCAGATCACGCCGCGCGAAGGCGAGGCCCGCTTGTACTCCGCCACCACAGCCAGGGGGCAGCCGGGCGCGCGGAGGGTTAAGGCCGCTGCAAAATCTGGCCGCTGCCCTTCATACACCGCTGGCAGAGCGCCCTGAGCTTCCAGCGCTCGCAGGGCCTCGACCTCAGCCTCCTTGGCTTTGCGAAAACGCTCAAGCAGCATTGAGCACCTTCCTGCCCACACCGGCGCTCACGGCCTCGCGGGCGCGGGCCATGCACAGGGCCATATCCATCTTTTCTTCCAGCAGATAGATGGCAAGCCCCACGTTGAGCACCACCATGTCCATCATGGCGCGCGGCCCATGCCCGTTGAGAATATCCTTAAGCACGGCCACGGCTTCTTCCTTGCCGCTCACGGCCAGGTCTTCCACGGCGCAGGAGGCTATGCCGAATTCCTGCGGGTCGAGCATCATGGGCGTCACCTTGCCATTGTGCAGCAAAGCCATCTTGGTGGGGCCGATGGGCGTTACCTCGTCATAGTTGCCAGAGCCGCAAACGACGGCAGCGCGGTGCAGGGGCGACTGCATGAGAGTTTCGGCCACCAGCTCCACCAGCTCGGGCCGCGCCACGCCCATGAGCAGGTGGCTGGGCCGCGCCGGGTTGATCATGGGGCCAAGAATGTTGAACAGGGTGCGCACTCCCATCTCTTTGCGCACAGGGCCGATATTGGCAAAGGAGGGATGGAAGTATGGGGCAAAGATAAAGGCAAAATTGCGCTTTTTGACCATCTCGGCCACAGAGGCGGGGTCTTTTTCCAGCGTGATGCCAAGTGCTTCCAGAGCATCCGCGCTGCCGCACTTGGACGAAACCGCCCGGTTGCCGTGCTTGACCACCCTGTAGCCCATGCCTGCCAGTGTCAGAGATGAAGCCGTGGAGCAGTTGAAGGAATGACGCCCGTCGCCGCCGGTGCCCACCACATCGATGGTTGTTCCCGAAATGCCGTCCACGCGCACGGCGCGGGCCAGTGCAGCGCGCGTGGCGTGGGCCAGTTCAAGGGCGCTCTCGCCCTTCATGCGCAGCCCCATGAGAAAGCCGCCCGCCTGCGCCGGGGTCATCTTGCCGTCCATGAGGGCCGCAAAACCCGCCGCCGCCATTTCGGCGGAGAGGTCTTCCTTGCGGGCCAGACGCTCCAGAATACCGGAGAAATCGGAGGTTTCCGCGCCTGTGCCGAGGATGCTCTGCGGGAAGTTGCCCAGCAGCCGCAGGCCGTCCGGCGTAAGCACGGACTCGGGATGGAACTGCACGCCAACCCACGGTCGGTCGTTGTAGCGCAGGGCCATAACTTCGCCTTCGGGAGCGCGGGCAGTGACCGTAAAACGCGGGTTTTCCGCGTCTTCATCGGCGCGCACCACAAGGGAATGGTAGCGGCCCACGCGCATGGGGTTGGGCAGGCCCAGAAACATGCCCGTGCCATCGTGCACGATTTCTGACTGCTTGCCGTGCATGATGCACGGGCCGACCTCAACCTTGGCCCCGGCATGCAGCCCCAAAAGCTGATGTCCAAGGCACACGCCCAGTACGGGAATGCGCGGGCTGAGGCGCTTGAGGAATTCGGGGCACAGCCCCGCATCGGCGGGATGCCCCGGCCCGGGCGAAATGCAGACCATGGAAAGTTCGGGGTTCACCGCCATGTCCAGCACGGCAGGGTCATCGTTGCGCAGCACCACGGGCTTGTGGCCCAAGGCGTAAAAAGCCTGCACAAGATTGTAGGTAAAGGAGTCGTAATTATCGATGAGCAGAAACATATTCTTCGTCCTCCGCACGCAGGGCCAGGCGCATGATGGCTGATTTGTTGCACACTTCCTTCCATTCCAGATCGGGATCGGAGTCATGCACGATGCCTCCGCCCGCCTGCCAGAAGAGCTTGCCGTCACGCATCCACATGCTGCGGATGGTGATGCCTGTATCAAGGTTCACGCTGTCCTTGTCCAGACCAAGCCAGCCGATGCAGCCCGCGTAGGGGCCACGCGCGCGGCCTTCCACCTCGCGGATGATTTCCATGGCCCGCACCTTGGGCGCGCCCGAAACCGTACCCGCCGGGAAGGTGGCCGCCAGCACGTCCAGCGCGTCCAGCCCTTCCTCAAGCCGGGCGCTGACCCGGCTGGTGAGGTGCATGACGTGGGAGTAGCGCTCAACTTCCATGTAGCGTTCCAGATTGACCGACCCGGGCTGGGCCACGCGGCCAAGATCGTTGCGGCCAAGATCTACCAGCATGACATGCTCGGCGCGTTCCTTGGGGTCGTCGCGCAATTCGGCGGCAAGGGCGGCGTCTTCAAGGTCGTCCGCACCGCGTTTGCGCGTGCCTGCGATGGGCGAAAGCTGCAAATGCCCCGCCGTGCAACGCACCATGACCTCGGGCGAAGAGCCGAAAAGCGTCAGCTCGGGAAAGCGCATGTAGAACATGTAGGGCGAAGCGTTGAACCGGCGCATGCGGCGGTACAGTTCAAAGGGATTGCCCTCAAAAGGCGTGGAAAACCGCACGGAAGGCACAACCTGAATGGCCTCGCCCTGGCGCAGCATCTCCTTGATGCGGCGCACGTAATCCTTGTAGCCTTCCTCGCCGGGTTCAGCGCAGACATTGTCGGGATTGATGCGCACCCCACCGGCCTGCCCCGTGGCGCGGGCTTCCAGCGATTCACGCGAGCTTTGCAGCGCGCGGTGTTCACCCAGGCTCACCTGGCAGAGCCGGTTATACAGATGGTCGAACACCAGCACGGTTGACGGCAGCATGAGCAGGCAGTCGGCCTCGCTCTGCGGCATGACCGGGGCCAGCTTGGGGTTGAACAGACCCGCCATGCCAAAGCCAAGATACCCGTAAAGAGCGCGGGTAATGGGCGGCAGGTTTGTGATGTTGGCCGGGCCATCTATGGTCAGTGCGGCCATGAGCGCCCGCAGGCCGTCCACAAAGGGTTTGCCCTCAAAGCGTGCCAGGGGCGCGAGGCTGTCGTTGCGGATGTCCAGCGCAAGCTTGCCATCGCGGCAGGAGATGAACAAAGCCGCATCGCAGGCCAGAATGCTGTAACGCCCCCAGCGACCATCCACCTCGGCGCTTTCAAGCAAGATGCCGTTACCGGCCCCGACCATGCCCATGAACAGGCTGATGGGCGTGTCCATATCCGCTGGCAACCAGCGGGCGGTTTGTTGCAGCGTCAGCATATGCTGCGCATCACCGTTCTCTTTCATCTGGCGCATCCTTTGGGTTTTTGTGCCTGAAAAACAAAAAAACGCCGCCTCCTTTGGGGAGACGGCGTCTACTTACGACAATGCCAACGTACCGGAACTATTAAGCCCGCACGTCTCCCCCACGCAGTTGGATGCGCCACCACCAGCCTTTGAAGCTGTTAGAAATGGTGTTGGAGAAAACGTTCATATAAATGCCTAGTTCCTTATGTTTCAAGACACACTACGCATCCAGCCGCAGGCTGTCAACAACGCAGGGTGGTTTTTCAGTAAATTTCCGTTACAGCATCAGCTATGGCAAGCGGGAGGGCGCGCCCGGAGCGGCTTTGCCCTCCCCTGCCGTACAGGCCTACTTGCCGAACAGAATTTCCTGATAATTGGGCAGCGCCCACAGGTCGTCAGCCACGCGCACTTCAAGCATGTCCGCGTAGCGGCGCACTTCAACCATGCGGGGCAGCACATATTCGCGATAGCTGAGGGCAGCTTCAAAGCCGTAGCCCAGGCTGTCCGCCTTGGTCAACACTTCTTCAAGCTGGCCGCAGGCATCCTGCATGAGGCGCAGATTTGAAGTGATTTCGGCCAGGGTCATAGTTTTGGGATCCTTGCCGATGGCGCGCATATTGGCTGCCGTGGCGGCCAGTTCACCCTGATAGCGCATGCCCGCAGGGTAAATGATGGTATTGGCCATGCGGATAACCAGATTGGCCTCGGTGCGCACTGTTTTGCAGTACTGCTCAAGATAGATTTCCTGCCGCGCCTTGAGCTCGGCCCTGTTGAGCACGCCAGCCTTTTCGTAAAGGCTGACCACTTCGGGCTTGGTCAGTTCGGCCAGAGCCTCGGGGGTGGTGCGCAGGTTGGGCAGGCCACGGCGCTCGGCTTCCTTGTGCCACACTTCGGAGTAGCCATCGCCGTTGAAGATAACGGCGCTGTGCTCGTCAATGACATGGCTGATAAAGGATTCCAGAGCCTGATTGAAGGTCTTGCCCTGGGCCAGTTCCTTTTCAAGCCAGTCGGCTGCGAAGCCCAGCGAATCGGCCATCATGGTGTTGAGCGCTGTGATGGAACCCGCCGCAGACTGGCTGGAGCCAAGCGCGCGGAACTCAAACCTGTTGCCTGTAAAGGCCACGGGGCTTGTGCGGTTGCGGTCGCCGGGATCGGCGGGCAGCGGTGGCAGCGTATCCACGCCCAGATTGAGGGCGCGGCCCGTGCGGCCACCGGCGGCGTTTTCAACGCGTCCGGCGCGGAAGGCTTCAAACACTTCCGTCAGCTGATCGCCCAGGAAGATGGACATGATGGCCGGCGGAGCCTCGTTGGCACCCAGACGGTGATCGTTGCTGGCGCTGGCGACGGTTGCGCGCAGCAGGCCGCCAAACTTGTGCACGGCGCGGATCATGGCGGCGCAGAACACCAGGAACTTGGCGTTGGCATGCGGGGTTTCGCCGGGATCAAACAGGGTGCCCAGCTCCGCATTGCCGATGGAATAGTTCAGGTGCTTGCCCGAGCCGTTCACGCCCGCAAAGGGTTTTTCGTGCAGCAGGCACTTGAGGCCGTAGCGCTTTGCCACGTTGCGCAGCTTGGCCATGATGATGTGGTTGTGGTCAACCGCAAGGTTGCTCACCTCAAAGAGGGGCGCAATTTCGTACTGGCTGGGGGCCACTTCGTTGTGGCGGGTGCGCACGGGCACGCCCAGCTTGTACAGCTCGCGCTCCACTTCCATCATGTACGAAAGCACACGCTGGGGGATAACGCCAAAGTACTGGTCGCTGAATTCCTGCCCCTTGGCCGGACGCGCGCCAAACAGGGAACGTCCGGCGATCTGGAGGTCGGGACGCGCAAAATTGAAGTTGTGGTCAATGCAGAAGTATTCCTGCTCAAGCCCGGCGTAGGAAACAATGGGCAGGGGCGTATCTTCGCCAAAGAGCGCCAGCACGCGGTGAGCCTCGCGGTTCAGGGCCTGGCCGGAACGCAGCATGGGCGTTTTTTTGTCCAGGGCAACACCCGTCCACGAAAGGAACATGGTGGGGATGCACAGGAAGGTGCCGTTGGGGTTCTCCATGATGTAGGCGGGACTGGTCACATCCCATGCGGTGTAGCCGCGCGCCTCAAAGGTGGAACGCAGGCCGCCGGAGGGGAAGGACGAAGCGTCAGGTTCGCCGCGAATAAGCATGGAGCCGGAAAATTCGGCGATCACGCCGCCAGAGCCGTCAGGCATCAGGAAGCTGTCGTGCTTTTCGGCAGTCTGCCCGGTGAGGGGATAAAAAATGTGGGTAAAGTGAGTGGCACCCTTTTCAATGGCCCAGTCTTTCATGACTGCGGCAACGGTATCGGCGATGGCGGGGTCCATGCGTTCGCCGAATTCAATGGTTTTGCGCAGCGCCTTGTACACGCTCTTGGGCAGGCGTTCGCGCATGATGCGGTCATTGAACACGTTGCACCCGAAAATATCGGTGGGTTTGGTGTCCACGAAATTCAGGGGGGCCGCTTCGGGTTTGTAAGTGGTGATGGCCTCAATGGCGCTTTGTCTGGCGGATTTGCTGCTCATGGACGAACCTCGCGTTCAGGGCTGACGCAGTGTTGGGGGTGCCGATATTCCCGCTTATGGCGGTTGGATTCATGCCGCTGCATGCAAACCGCAAAACGCCCGCGCCCGTGCTGCCCTGGCGCACGCGGACAAGGGGGGCTGGTGCAGAGGCCTTGCGGACGCCGTGCAGACGCCCGCGCCAAAGCCATGATTTCCAGGCCTGACCATGAAGGCCAGGCCCGGAACAGTATACTCTACCGGAACGCGCCCTGGAGTTGCCCGCCGCCGCACAAAGCCGACCATGCAGAATCAATCGCACGACCAACAAGGCAAAGGCAGAGGCACAACCGGAAGCGCGAACCAGAAACCGCTTTAGTTCACGCTCACGATTTCGATTTCAAACGTCAGCGTCTTGCCAGCGAGGGGGTGGTTGGCGTCAAGGGTAATTTCGTCCGAGCCAACTTCGGTGATGGTCACGTCCATCTGGCCCTGCTCATTGGAGAGCTGCAAGGGCACGCCCACGTTCAGGGGAATATGGTCGGGCACCTGGGCGCGGGGAACGGTGAACACCAGTTCGGGATCAGCCTCGCCGTAGGCATCATCAGGCGCAATGGTCACGGTAACGGTTTCGCCCGCTTCGTGGCCGTCAACGGCGGATTCAAAACCCGGGATCAGCATACCCTTGCCCATTACGAATTCCAGGGGTTCGCGCTCACGCGAAGAGTCGAACACCGTGCCATCGTCAAGGGTACCCGTGTAATGTGCGCGCACCGTATCGCCTTTTTTAATAGGCATAACTACTCCATTGCAGTGTGTGTGGGCGGTCTGCGGCAGTGTGCCGCATTGTCGGCAGAAGCTGCCAGGGCAGAAACCCGCCCGCGAAAAGAATAACGCCCGATTGTAAAGTGCAAGCAAAACACGCCGGGGGCCTTCTGTCAATCTGCAACGTTGCCGTTAATGCCTTCAATCCCCCTGCCAGCGCGGGTTTGCGGGCTTTGATCTTTTGCGTGCCATTGCGGTAAAAATGCAACCGCCGCAGTTGCATCCCGCCCTGACGCGACACGGCTGTCACTCCGCCGTAACAGCCGCTTGCAGGCTTGACAGAGTGCCATGCGACACTAATAATCAGCAATTGCTCTCAACGGGAAAACCCCGCTCTTGTTCGGGCGGCACACGCAATCTTTCAGAGGTATCTCAGAGGTATTTTTATGTCCGATATCCGCTCCACGTACACCGACGAATGCAACTTTTATGGCCGCCACACCCCCCGCGAGCTGGCTGAAACCTTCGGCACCCCTCTCTATGTATACAATGAGAACGTGCTGCGGCAGCGTTGCCGCGACCTTATGGGGCTTTCCAAACACCCCGGTTTCGGCGTGAACTATTCTGTCAAGGCCAATGCGACCCCCGCCCTGCTGCGCATAGTGCGCGAGGAAGGGCTGGTTGTGGACGCCATGAGCCCCGGCGAACTGTACATGGACGAGCTGGCCGGTTTTACGCCTGCCGAAATTCTGTATATTTCCAACAACAACTCCGAAGCCGAGCTGAAAAACGCCGTTTCGCGCGGGCTGCTTATCAGCGTGGATTCCCTCTCGCAGCTTGATACCCTTGGCCGCATCAACAAGGGCGGCAAGGTCATGGTGCGCTTTAACCCCGGCATTGGCGCAGGCCACCATGCCAAGGTCATCACCGCGGGCAAGGACACCAAATTTGGCGTCACCCCCGACAAGCTGGACGAAGTTTTTGCCCTGCTTGAAAAGCACGACCTCACGCTGGCTGGCATCAACCAGCACATCGGCTCGCTCTTCATGGAGCCCGACGGCTACCTTGATGCCGCCAAAGTGCTGCTGCACCTTGCCGACCGCCTGTCCGCCAGCATGCTGGCAAAGCTTGAAGTCATCGACTTTGGGGGCGGTTTTGGCATTCCCTACCACAAGTACGAGGGGCAGGCCCGCCTGAGCATGGCCGACCTTGGCGAACGCCTGCACGCCCTCATTGCGGGCTGGTCTGAAAAATCCGGCTACAAGGGCCGTTTTCTTGTGGAACCGGGCCGCTATGTGGCCGCCGAATGCTGCGTGCTGCTGGGCACCGTGTTTGCCGTCAAAAACAATGGTGACAAGCGCTACGTGGGCACCAATCTGGGTTTCAACGTGCTTGTGCGCCCCGCCATGTACGATTCCTTCCACGATGTGGAGATCTACGGGGCCGACACCCAGACCCGCAAAAACATGGTGCAGACCATCGTGGGCAATATTTGTGAAAGCGGCGATATCCTTGCCAAGGAACGCGAATTGCCCGTTATGTGCGAGGGAGATGTGCTTGGGGTACTTGACGCCGGAGCTTATGGATTTACTATGGGTTCCAACTACAACCAGCGTCGTCGCCCCGCTGAAGTTCTCATTCAAAGCGACGGCACTGCCAAACTTATCCGCCGCCGCGAAACCCTTGAGGATCTTGCGCGCTGCCTGATGGATTAATGTGACACAATTACGCGGCGCATCCGCGCAGCAGGCCCGGCCCGCGCCCGACCTGAGCACTTCCCCCCGCGCGGTCTGGCGGTTGACCTGGCCCCAGATGCTCATGATGTACCTTATGTTCTTCATGGGCTTTGTGGCTGTATGGGTTGCCGGACAGATCAGCGCGGACGTTCAGGCGGCGCTGGGCATGGTGAACCAGTGCAGCATTCTGCTGATGGTGGTCGCCATGGCTGTTTCAAGCGGCGCTACGGCGGCCGTGAGTCAGTCGCTGGGCGCGCTTAAAGTCATGCGCGCCCAACGCTATATTGGCACAACGGTTATCGGCTGTATGGGCCTTGGGCTTCTTGTGGCCCTGACAGCCGCCCTCTTCAGCGACGGCATACTGCGCGTGCTCATGGTGCCTGAAAGCATCATGCCGCAAACCCGCGAAATGTGGGCCGCCAGCATGCTTGGCCTGCCCGCGCAGTACCTGTATGCGTCAACTGGGGTCATGTTCCGCGCCACGCGCCAGGTTTTGCCGCCCCTGTGGGTTGCCTCCGGCGTGTGCCTGTTCAACCTGCTGGCCTGCCTTGGCCTTGGGCTTGGCTGGTTTGGCATGCCCAACATGGGTTATATGGGGCTGATCTGGGCAAATGTGGGCGCGCAGTATCTTGGCGCTGTGTGCAACTGCGTGCTGCTGGCGCACTCCGGCTATCTGAACCGCAAATCCCTGCCTTCCCTGCGCTGGCTCCGCGCTGGCCTGCCCTACCTGCTCAAGGTGGCCCTGCCCGCAGGCGCGGCGCAGATCGTATGGCAGTCCGGCTACATGATGCTGTTTGTTCTGGTGGCGTCATTGCCCTCCGACAGCGTCAACGCGCTGGCCGGTCTTAATGCCGGTTTGCGGGTGGAAGCCCTGCTGTTTCTGCCGGGCATGGCCTTCAACATGAGCGTGGCCGTGCTGGTGGGCAACAGCCTTGGTGCGGGCAAATCCGCCGAGGCCCGTCGCGTGGCCCTCAATATGGTGACGCTTGCGGCTGTGGCCATGAGCTTTATGGCCGCCCTGCTCTGGCCCTTCCGGCAGGAGGTGGCCCACCTGCTCTCGCAGGAGCCGGGCACGCAAGCGCAAATTGTGAGCTACCTTACCTATAACCTGCTCTCCACGCCCTTTTCCATCGCAAGCACTGTCATGGGCGGCGTGATGACGGGAGCCGGTGCCACCAAGTACAACCTCATGATTTTTGGCGGCAGTTTCTGGCTAGTGCGCCTGCCCTTGGGCTGGCTGCTTGGTCACATGCTCTGGGGCACGGCCTCGGGCGTATTTGTGGCCATGCTCGTATCCCAGATTCTGCAAACCAGCATCATGCTTTATGTGGTGCTTTTCAGCGACTGGACGCGCTTTGCCATGAGCCGCTGCCGTCAGCCGCAAACCCCGTAAATACCGCCCGAGAGGCCGCAATGGCGGCACCCTGGCATGCGCCCGCGCACTGTCATGCATTTGCGCATCGAGACGCGAGGAGACGATTGTGAGCAAGACCTTTACCCCTGTCAGCCTGGAAGGACGCCAACAGTATTACGAACTGTGGGGCCGCACCCCTCAGCGTTCACTGGACTACACCCTGGCAAACCTGTGGGGCTGGCAGGATTACTACGGCCTTGAATGGTGCTTTGAGGACAACCTCTGCTGGATCCGCCAGACCCGGCCCTATGCCGTGTGCTGGGCACCTGTGGGCGACTGGAACGCGGTTTCGTGGAAGGATCTGCTGCCCTGCGGCTTCAACCCCGAGGCCCACAACATCACTCGCGTACCGGAAAAGCTGCTGGAAATCTGGCAGCGCGAACTGCCCGGCCTTGTGGATGCGGATGAAGATCGCGGCCAGTGGGAATACCTGTACAAACAGGAAGAACTGGCGGAACTGCCGGGCAACCGCTTTCACAAAAAGAAAAATCATCTCAACAGCTATGTGAAGACCTACGGCCAGCCGGACTACCACACGCTGGACGACGCCATGGTTGAAGACGTGCTGGCCGTGCAGGACGACTGGTGCCAGTGGCACGAATGCGAGGAATCGCCTTCGCTCAGGGCCGAGAATGAGGCCATCAACCGTGTGCTCAGCCACTGGAACTGTTTTACCGGGCTTGTGGGCGGTTCGCTCTATGTGGACGGCAAGATGGTGGCCTTCAGCGTGGGCGAGAATCTGGACGGCGCAAACCTTGGCGTGCATTACGAAAAAGGACTCAACGGCTTCAAGGGCGTGTACCAGACCATCAACTGCCTATTCTCGCGCAACGCGGGCGCAGGATTTACCTACATCAACCGGGCGCAGGATCTGGACGAAGAAGGCTTGCGTCAGGCCAAGATGACCTATCTGCCTGCCGACTTTCTGCGCAAATACAAGGTGCGCATCCGCAAGAGCTGACGTTTGACAACCGCAACGGAGCGTGGGGGCAATCGCTGTACACCGCGCTTCGGGCCTGAAAGACATAAAACCGCGCAGCCGTCCTTTATCAGGGCGGTAAGCGCGGTTTTTATTTGTGCGGCCTTACTGTGTATTGCTATTTTCCCGGCGCGCAGCCAGTTGAAAAATTTCCTTTTGCTGACAACCAAAACAAATGCAAAACCCCGACAGAAGCCGGGGAATTGCACGAAAAAAACAGTTGAGGTGGCTGAATCATGCCATAATTGGTATTCCTGTCAACATAAGATACCAGTCGAGAAAAAATAATATTTCTTCCACAGTTCCCTGCTTGTTCCACCCTGCCCTGAATTTTTTTAATCTGCAATATTAGTCTGATACGCGGCATGGGCAGATATGCCCGTCAGATACCAGCAGAGAAAATATCGCCTCCCGACCTCCCCTGGAAAAAATATTTTTTAGCCCACCAGTCTCTCCTCCACATCCCAGAACAAATCACGCAGCCAGCCTTAGCCTACGAAGAGCAACAGCGCTCTCGCGCAGCAATATTTACATAAAAACAACGAAATTTCGTTCTTATTTATGAAATATCGCTTTCGGAGAAAGCGCGGCATAAACAGAAGAATACGACAACATATTGCAATTATTACAATAAATTATAACGGCTTGGTTCTTGAATACTACGCCCCAATGATGCTGCTCCCCCACACAATGGGGAAGGCATATTGGGCTGAAGCTGGCAAAAGGAAACCACGGATACGGAGCAAGCAACTTGCCGTGCTTTGCACCGTTTCCGGCGGCATTTGATTTTGCTCGATCAATGTCTGGCTTTGTGCTCTGGGCTGGACAGAACAATGAACTTTTGAGGTGTGATGATGTCAAAATTCGCAACGCCGCAGTTGGATCAGCTTGAATCCGGTCCATGGCCGAGCTTTGTATCCGATATCAAGCAGGAAGCTGCGCATCGCGCGGCCAATGCCAAAAACGTCGAGTATCAGATCCCTGTGGACTGCCCTGAAGACCTTCTGGGTGTGCTTGAGCTTTCCT